>NZ_JBHFLM010000016.1:0-1668 GCF_041928655.1 Pelatocladus sp. BLCC-F211
GTAACCGTTCAGGGGGTAGAAGAGAGATAGCCAAAAATGAAGCTCAAAATCTGATAAATTAAGTGGAATGGAACACAAGTGCGCCAATCAGCTAGAGCAGATATCCCAGGAAGATTGGGGAAGAACTCCAAACAGCGTCAAGAAACTGGTGGAGGAGATGGTGCAGCAAATAGAACAACAAGAAAAGAAAATAGCAGAAGTTCTGACAGCACAAGAACAGCTATTAGAAAAAATTAATCAGACATCAAAAAACTCATCATTACCACCATCAAGTGACCCACCGGGCTTTGGAAAAAAACAGCCAAAACACAAAAGTAGTAAAAAACGAGGGGGTCAAGCAGGTCATAAAGGAAATAGCAGAGACTTATACCCGATAGAAGAATGTAGCGAAGTAATAGATCATCATCCAGAAGAATGCGCTAATTGTGGAGCCAGTCTTAAGGGAGTTGATACAAACCCCTATCGCCATCAGATAGTAGAAATTCCACCAATTAGTCCCATAGTCATAGAACATCGTTTGCATCAATTGACCTGTAGTGGATGCGGCACTAAGACCCGTGCCAGATTACCAGAATCAGTGAATCCAAGTGGTTACGGGGTAAGAGTAGTAGCACTGGTGGCATTACTCAGTGGAGTATATCGCAACAGTCAAAGAATGGTGCAAAGTGCAATGCTGGAAGTGTTTGGAATTTCAATCTCATTGGGAACTGTTAACAAACTGCGGCACGAAGCGAGTAATGCTCTGGGTTGCTGTGTGGATGAAGCCAAACATTATATCCAAAGTGCAAACATTGTCGGAGCCGATGAAACCAGCTTTAATCAAGGAAATATTGACGGTTTTAATCCTGAACAGCGAAAAGCTTGGTTATGGGTTGCAGTTACGCCCCTAGTCACATTTTTTGAAATCACCCTCACCCGTTGTACTCAAGGGGCAAAGAATTTATTGGGTGAAAACTTCAGTGGCATTTTAAACTCCGACCGTCATGGTGCTTACAATTGGGTAGACCTGGAACGTCGGCAATTGTGTTGGGCGCACCTGCGACGAGAATTTATCAAAATATCAGAACGTCCTGGAGTCTCGGCACAACTGGGAACAGCATTGGTTAAACAACAGGAGAAGTTATTTGAGTTGTGGCATCGAGTCCGAGATGGTACTTTATCTCGTGATGATTTTGGTGAGTTGGTTCAGGAGATTCGCTCATCCATTAGAGCAACTTTACTTGAAGCTGACGAATACCAGATTACAGCGCGGGAAAAAACACCCCTAGCAAAAACAGTTCGCACTTGTCGTCAATTACTTAAGGTTGAGGCGGCAATCTGGTTGTTCGTTACTACTCCAGGTGTTGAACCGACTAATAATGCTGCGGAAAGGGCGATTCGTCCTGCTGTCATTTGGCGACGTACTAGTTTTGGTTCTCAAACTCAAGCTGGTAGTCATTTTGTAGCTCGGATGCTCACTGTGGTAACAACTCTCAAGTCCCAAAAGCGTAATGTTTTGGACTTTATAACTCAGGCTGTTGTTGCTGCTCGTGGTGATAACACTCCACCTTCTTTGCTTCCACAAGTTACTCCTTGTTCTGATGATTCTGAGTTATTGAAAGCGGCTTAATTTCATTCCTTGATTTTGGGAAATGTTTTTTGTTTTCTTTACACCCCCTGAACGCTTAC
>NZ_JBHFLM010000160.1:0-4714 GCF_041928655.1 Pelatocladus sp. BLCC-F211
TCGGTTATTTAAATCAGTAGATGAGTTAAAGAATTTACTGGATAGATTGTTAAATCAGGGAGAACTAATAATTCAATGGGGACGAAAAGTAAAAAATAAAGGAAATGCTGCTATTGCAAACTAAATGTGGAACAGCTTATCTACCCACACCTGCAAAACGTTTTAACTCTAACAGTCTTCCTTCAACAATTGCTGTTTCCAACTGGGTGAGATTCTTACTTAAGGCACTACTATGGAGATGTTTGGGATCTACAATAGAGCTATTAGCGATCGCTCTGACTGGATAAATATTTTTAGTATTTTCAATGATATGTGTTTGTAACAAACGTTGCTCAAATGTTTCGTAGATGTCTAACGCTTGGGGGTCTTCTAAACTATTAGCTTGGGATTGAATAATATCAAAGACTTTGATTAATTCTGGTTTAGAAAGGATGCCCGTACCAGCAAAATAACCATTACGCATAGGAAAATCAGATAATATTTTATAGGGTTTTAAAACTTTTTCAATATCTTTACGAATTGTCGCCTTTTCGCTATTGTGGTTGTAAATTATTCCAGCTTGTGCAAGAGATTGAGTCAAAGTTTCCAAGCTACCCCCACCCGTGTTAGCTAAAAAAGGGTAGTGCAGAATAAACCGGATTGTGCCAATTAAACGTTGAAAAACTTCTTGATCTGAGTAAGAGTGTAATCCGCTTAAAGATGTCGTTTTATCATGAGCAAATTCTGGAGTGTTTTGACTGGTAGTAGGGAAAGTAGCATGGATAATTCCTTGAGTTTCCAGCCATTCCAAATCAGCAGCTATAGCATCTTCCTTGGCATAAACTGTACCCCGCAGTTTAGCCATAATCGCAGTAATTTCTGCAACAGAGTTAGTAAATTTAGGAACAGATCCCAGAATATTTTCTAATAATTTAGGTTGAGTTATATGGAATTCACCAATCCCAGGATAGTTAATTATTAAGAATAGCAAATACATCAAACGCTCAAAATCTAGTAGATGACTGTAAAGATGGGGTGTGATATTTGCATAACGATTTTGAATATTGACAATCTGACGTGGAACATCTGCAATTAATTGAGCAATTTGGTCTGGGGAAAATTCGGGTGAGTTAACATTAATTTGATTAACTGCGGCGAATCCTTCCCCAGGAATCGGTGGAAAGTCTTGCAGCAGTTTATACATACTCTCAATAATGTTTGAGGGAACTTGGCGTTGGCGTTGTTGATTCCACTGAATGCAAGTTTCCAAAGGAGTTTTTAAGTACCAGGCTAGCCAATGGGGTTGGGGTAACTCCGATTGAGCAAGTAGGGTGTTGATTTTGAGTAAAAAATCTATGCGAAAACAACGCTTAAAATTGGTAGCGTCGTAGATAACACTTTTTCCTAAACTAAATGCAGTACAAATACGGTTAAAAACAGTAACTTCAATAGTGTGCCATTCCCCTTGAATTGTCGCGTCACCATAGAGTTCTTCGCGGATTGCATCAGTAGAGATTATTTCCCAATTTCCCAAGCTGGATAGGAGTTTTGCCAAGGTAGATTTACCGCTTCCTGGTGTGCCGATGAGGAAATGAGCCGCCGTAGGCATCGCTTTAGAGTCGGTTTTAGCTGCCTGTTGAGTCTTGAGTTGGGAAATTGACATATAAGGTATAATATTATAGCTAATTTACTGAATTTGTGATATCCGAATATTAAACCTATATTTATTTGAATATGCGATCGCGTTAAATATTCGAGGTATGTGTTTAATCTTAGTCGGGTACAAATGATAATTTTACATTGCTCGTGCGAATGACAAATTAAGATGTTATGTAAAACCAAGTCTGGTATCAAAATTTTGGCGTTGCTGAATTGCGGTATGAATTCGGATGTACCAGACGCGATATATCGCGTCTCTACAAAGATTTTGGCATTACGCAGAATCATTTTCATACATGAAATCAGCAACTGTTTGTAATTTTGATAATAAATATGTGGAACAGATTGAGAAACAAGTATCTACGATAATATAGTTGCGTTGGTGCGATACTCCATAGAGTCGCTAGGCGATGCTGGGGTCAAGCTGCTAGACAAACAGGTTTCTGGACAAAAATCTGAGTTTAATTTGTGCTGAAAGTCTTTCTCTGTCTAATTTTGAAGTAATTTCAAGGAGAATTTGTAACATGACTATCTACACACCTCACCAAATCGCCCAAATCCCTATTCTTTCGTTGAGGTGTGTCGATTGCTTGCTGTGTAAGGATTTGAGCTATGTGTTTGATTAATTTTTCGCTTAGATTTACAATCTTTTTTAGAGGTGTGTCGATTTGCGGTCCCAAACCCTTACTGGGTAAGGGCTGCTAGACGAACTCCCCACCGATTGGGTTAATTCGGAATAATTGGAAACACAGTATTGCTGGAATTTCCTAGCTGGCTGGCCCCACCGATTGGGTTAATTCGGAATAATTGGAAACGTTCAAGTTGAGCGAGAAAATCGTCAACACTCACAGAACCCCACCGATTGGGTTAATTCGGAATAATTGGAAACAAAAAAGCCCTCATCAATATGAGGGCTTCTTATTTTTAAAATTAGCTAATAATTAACAAAAAATCATGAAAAAATTTGCTGCAATTCCTCAATATTATTGGCTAAAACCACACTTCGCAAAATACCTTGTAATTTTTCCAGATCATTAATTTGAGAAATTTGAGGTATTAATTCCAAGCCCTCATTACCAAACTTCGCTTCCAAACTCGTTCGTATACTCAATATTATTCCCTGCACTTCCCCACGTGCTTCTCCTCGTGCTTCTCCTCGTGCTTCTCCTTCTTTTAGTATTTCTTCATACCAAGGTGACTCTCGTAAAACTCCCATATCCCACCTCATGATATCTTTCACTAACGCACTTTCTAATACAAAGGTAGCAAAAAATGCTAGAACCGTCTCCAGTTGATTTAAGTCTTGATCCCGACGTAAAATTTGCAGTGCTTCCCTAATTGTAGACTCATTTCCTCCTCCTTTAAGAATTGGTACAAAGGGAAGTAATGATCGTAAAGGTTGTTGAAAAGGAATGTTAACATCAACTTCCCAGAGATTTATGACGCGGTAATCTTGGGTTGCTGCTAATCCAGCAACATTTGATGCAAAACTTGTGGGTATTTCCACATCACTTGTCTGCAAGATATTGATTAGTACTGGGTAAGTTGGTAATTCATATTTTTCTTCTGCAAGTGCTGCATAAGAACGCATTCGCCTGGGCATTTTAGAGTTGTAGCGCAATTGCAGTTCATTTAGTACGATAAATTCTCCATGTTCGGGACTTGTGGCACGGATTAATACATCACTTTCTCTACTTATCCATTGAAATTCCCCCGACAAAATTTCATTTGCTTTGATATTAGGAATATCCGTCACCCATCTTACCCAATTATCAGGCGCAAGGCTAATTAGTTTTTTTGTGCTGGTATCTGCTGGTTTTGGCATTTTTCAAGATGCACTTTTGTCTAGAGATTTATCATAATCGGAAGTGGGAAAGAGTGAATGATTTGTGGTTGAAAATGCGATCGCTCTGTGAAAAATAGGAATTAATATCATGACAAAAATACTGGATAGATGATGCCGATGTCATTGCTCAATTTAAAATTGAGCAGTAGTCTACAACAGAAATCGCAGCGCGTATTTGGTTACAAAACTACAAACTATTTTTCGTCATTCGCATGAGAGCAGGTTGCAATTCAGGTCATCTCTGCAACACTGATGACTACAAGTGTTTGATTGAAGATTAACAATGATGAGGATAAACAGTTCTTTTTACTTTGTAACTTTTTATTTACGTAGTGTTACATAGATAAAGAAAAACAGTATTTTTGGGTAGCAGTTAAGTTGCTCATTATACGATTTTTTGGTGCTAGAGATTGTAGTTCAAGTTATTTAAGCCTTGAAGTAAGAGTATGACTGATGAAGCAAAAGACACATACACCGCTATTACATTTGCACCAGTGCAGGGATTTATCGAAAAATCGCGGAAGTTGCGGGACTTGTATGGTGCGTCGTTAATTTTGTCCTACCTCAGCCAACAGATAGTACTAGCAGCAGATAAACTTCCAGAAACTACAGTAATTTCCCCTGCAAACATCAGCATACAAAAGGGAATGCCAAACCGCATCCTCATAAAAGGTCATTTTCCCGCAGAGACTGCACGGAAGGTATTATTAACAGCTTGGAAGGATATACTTGCAGTTTGTCGCAACTGGATTGAGACAAAATTATCTGATTATGAATATGAATGGGAACGTGAGTGGGGACATTGGGGAAAGCATACTTGGGAAATCTTTTGGGGAACGGGAAAGACGATCGCAGCAGCAATGGAGGATTTGGAAACTCGCAAGCTTTCTCGTGCTTGGACTGCAATTAATTGGATTGGGGAAAGTTCAAGTTTAACAGGTACAGATGGAATTGCATTTCCGGGATTAGGGGGAGAAGATCGCAACCCTAAAGATTTAACCTATCGCTCTGAACAAGGTGATATCCAAAAGTTTTATGAATCGCTAGCAAATATAACTGAAAATCAAGACAATTCCCAAGAAGATGAACCAGGGTAAGCTCATCTAATTTGGTGTAATGTGAACTTGACAAATAAAAGAAGATAAGAAGAAACGACCGGATAAAAAACGCACTTGACAACTGAGCAGGATAAATGAGAAGACTTCAATGCTGTTGTTAACACATAGTCAG
>NZ_JBHFLM010000161.1:0-16505 GCF_041928655.1 Pelatocladus sp. BLCC-F211
AAGTGAATTGGTAGACCGTCTCTACCGCACTGAGTCACGTCGGGTCTTCGCCACTCTGATTCGACTGCTGGGCGACTTCGATCTGGCTGAAGAGGCGCTGCATGAAGCCTTTGCGGCAGCAGTAGCACAATGGACACGGGATGGTTTGCCCGCAAATCCCCGATCATGGCTGGTATCTACAGGTCGCTTCAAAGCCATTGATGTCATTCGCCGTCGCACTCGCTTTGATGCCTCAGTTGCCTCACTTGCTCAAAGAGTTGATCCAAGCGCAGCTACCCTGGATGAAACCGATGACGTGGAGGTCTGTGATGATCGCCTGCGCCTGATTTTCACTTGCTGCCATCCAGCTCTAGCACCCAGTACGCAGGTGGCGCTGACACTGCGGGAAATATGCGGACTCAAAACCGAAGAAATCGCCAGTGCGTTCCTCAGTACCCCGTCCACAATTGCCCAACGCATCGTCCGAGGCAAAGCCAAGATCCGGGATGCGCGAATTCCCTACGAAGTGCCATTGCTCGCCGATCTTCCTGATCGCTTGGATTCCGTACTGTCCGTCATTTATCTCGTATTCAACGAAGGGTACTCAGCTTCATCGGGTCAATCGTTGATTCGATCCGATCTCTGTGGCGAAGCAATTCGCTTGGGACGTTTGCTAGTCGAACTGTTGCCCGATCCAGAAGCGATTGGACTGCTGGCGCTGATGCTGCTACAGGAGTCGCGGCGCACTGCCCGCACCTCGCCAGACGGAGATCTCATCCTGCTGGAAAATCAGGATCGTTCCCTGTGGAACCCAGAACAGATTGCAGAAGGCAAGGCACTAGTCGCGCGGGCGCTTTCGTCACCGCAGATTGGTGCATACACAATTCAAGCTGCGATCGCCGCCGTACACGCCGAGGCATCGAGTACCGATGCCACAGATTGGTCGCAGATTATCGCTTTGTACGACGTGCTAGTTCGAGCAGAACCGTCACCCGTAGTCGAACTCAACCGGGCAGTGGCAGTGGCGATGCGCGATGGTCCGTTGGCGGGACTGCAACTAATAGACGGTATTCTGGCACGTGGCGATTTGGCTGACTACCATCTGGCGCACGCGGCGCGAGCCGATTTATGCCGACGGCTTTTAAGAACAGCTGATGCACGAGAATCGTATCAAAAAGCCCTTGTTCTGGCGCGGCAGGAACCAGAGCGTCGTTTTCTGAAAAGACGACTTCAGGAATTAGACTGAAAAAATTTTTGTCCCGATGTCGATTTACGGGTTTGCCAAACGACTACTAGATGAAGGCAAGCATTAAGCATCCATGTTGGCATCAATTTATGACCACAACTTATCGGCGCAATTAGTCGTCCGTTGCAGTCGTTTAACCCAATACACTAAAGCAATTATGAAATACATCTTGCTGATTTACAGCGACGAAACTGTATGGACCCAAAGCGAACTCAATCACTGCTACGCGGAGTCAATCCAGCTTACACGAGAACTGCAAGCCAAGGGGCAGTACCTAGATGCGTCGCCATTACACTCGGTGACGACAGCAACCAGCATTCGCGTTCGCAACGGCAAACGGCTCATCACTGACGGTCCGTTTGCAGAAACTCACGAACAACTCGGCGGCTATTTTCTCATTGATGCAAAAGATCTCGACGAAGCGATCAATATCGCTGAACGCATCCCTAGCGCTCGTGTCGGTACAGTTGAAATTCGACCCATCATCGAACTTACGGGCTTGCCATCAGACAATTAACGCCAGCTTTCTCATCAACACCGACGAGTTTTTTTCAAGAAATTTTACTCAACTTGTTGATCGCACACTGGCTTGGGCGTTTCACAGGAATGGCACAAGAGCATCCAGTGATGCAGACTTGGCTCCGGTTTACTGCGGTTTTACAGCGAAACCAGGACACGTGGCAAATCGTACACGAGCATGGCTCCGTTCCCTTCAACCCAGAAACGTCTCAAGCTGTATTCACGCTCGAAATCTAGGGGATCTCCAGAAAATAAAATGTCCCGCCCTATCAAATATATTTCGGCTCAGCCCAAGGATTGATAAGCGTTCCGCCCCCAGGCGGAACGCGAGGGCGGGACATTTTATTAATTGGAAAGGCCTAGTACCGATGCGTGGAAGTAAAAAGGTTTTCATGCAAAAGTCACAAGCCAGACAGGATAAACCCTCTATGGATTGTGAAAATACAGCATCTACAAAGGCATCTGCAAATAAAAAAAATCCCAGCCTTATTTATTCGTACTTAGTCCAAGATTGAGCATTGAGGCGGCAGCAAGGTGGGAGCCTTGCTGCCAAGGCTGGGATTTTTTTTAACGGCTCCTCCCAAAACAGTTCGAAACAGTCAACCCAAGGAGAACTAAAATGAAAGTTATGGTTATGATCAAAGCAACAAAGGACTCTGAAGCGGGTGTGATGCCCAGCGAAGAACTTTTGAGCGAGATGGGGAAATACAACGAAGAGTTGGTGAAGGCGGGTATTCTGCTCGCTGGCGAGGGACTGCATCCCAGCTCGAAAGGAGTGCGTGTTCGGTTTTCCGGTACGCAGCGAACTACGATTGATGGCCCCTTCACCGAGACAAAAGAGCTGATTGCAGGTTTCTGGCTCTGGGAAGTGCAGTCGATAGAAGAGGCGATCGCATGGGTCAAACGCTGCCCCAACCCTATGCCAGGAGAATCGGAGATTGAGATTCGTCCGGTGTTCGAGGCTGGCGATTTCGGCGAAGCGCTAACACCCGAATTAAAGGAGCAGGAAGTTCGCATTCGTGAGGCAACTGAAAAGCTGCGGAATTCGTAAAGCGATCAAGTTTTTCTCAAGGATTTCAAGCACGCAGATTTCTTGATAGTTCATTCACCCAAGGAGTACACCATGCAATTAAATCCTTACCTGTTTTTCAACGGACAATGTGAAGCAGCATTTAAGTTTTACGAGCAATGTTTGGGCGGCAAAATCGTCAGTTTGATGACCTATGGGGAATCCCCAATGGCGGAACAAACGCCCCCTGAGCAGCTCAATAAAATCATGCACGTTCTCCTTTGTGTGGGCGATCAAGAATTGATGGGTTCCGACGCTCCTCCTGAAATGTTTGAACAACCCAAGGGGTTCTATGTCTCGCTCCAATTTAACGATCCGGTAGAGGCAGAGCGCATCTTTAAAACACTGGCAGAAAATGGAACGGTACGGATGCCGCTCCAACAGACCTTCTGGGCTGATCGGTTTGGGATGTTGGTCGATCAATTCGGTACCCCATGGATGATTAACTGTGGGCAAGCTTCTTAGCTCAATCATCAGGGCAAACGCACCTTAAAGTGGCACAATAAAGGTTGATTATTGGATGAATATATGGTAAAAAGTCTGCAAAATCCTGGAATGCTTGCCCCTTCCAATGTTGAGCATGAATTTTGATTGGATTTTCCACTCTCGTTTGCTCCTCAAATCCCCAACCCTAGTAGTTTACTTCGACTTGTGTGTACGAGGTTTGACATTCCAGATTTTCTGACAATATTCAAGAATCGTCCGATCTGAGGAAAATTTGCCAATTCGAGCTGTATTCAAAATTGACATTCTCGTCCAATGCTCTCGGTCAAGATAAGCATGGCTGACTCGCTCTTGACAGTCAAGGTAAGATTGATAATCAACCAGAACCATATATTCATCTTTAATTAGTAGAGATTCCACTATCGGTCTAAACAAATCGGTTCTATCTGCGGAAAAATAACCACAAGCAAGCAAATCTATGACCTGTCTGAGTTCTGAATTGCTGTTGTAGTAATTCCAAGGATTATAATTTTGTGTTTTTGAACTAAATACTTCCTCAGCAGTCAAACCAAACAGAAAGAAATTTTTGTTTCCTACTTCTTGGCGAATTTCGATATTTGCTCCATCGAGTGTACCGATAGTAATGGCACCATTAATTGCCAATTTCATATTACCTGTGCCAGAAGCTTCCTTGCCAGCAGTGGAAATTTGCTCTGAGAGTTCCGCCGCCGCACAAATACGTTCTGCTAAGGATACGCAATAGTTTCTCAAAAAGACTACTTTTAAACGAGAATTTACATCTGGATCATTATTCACTACCTTTGCCACTGCATGAATTAGTTTGATGATCAACTTGGCAATGAAATAACCTGGTGCTGCTTTCCCAGCAAAAATGAAAGTTCTGGGTAATATTTCCAGTTTTGGATTTTGCTTAATTCGGTTGTATAAGGTGATGATATGCAGTAAATTCAAGATTTGACGTTTATATTCATGGATGCGCTTAACTTGAACATCAAATAGAGAATCTGCATTTACATCAATACCGTTGCATTGCAAAATGTACTCTGCTAGGTCATGCTTATTTTCGTGTTTTATCTGTTGCCAAGCCTGACAAAATTCTGCATCTTCTACAAAAGCTTCTAGCTGCCTCAATTCGTCTAAATTGGTAATCCACTTCTTACCAATGCGTTGGGTAATCAACAGTGCCAGTTTTGGGTTACTTAGTAACAAAAAGCGTCGTGGGCTAACTCCGTTAGTGATATTAATGAATTTTTCTGGATATAGTTCATAAAAATCATGGAGCAAACTTTGTTTTAGTAATTTGGTATGTAATTGTGCAACTCCATTAATGGCATGGCTACCCACACAAGCCAAATTTGCCATTCTGATTTGTTTTTCAGCCCCTTCTTGAATGAGTGAGAGTCGCGCCAAACGACTTAAATCACCAGGGAATTTTAGCCACACTTGATCTAGAAAACGACGGTTGATTTCGTAAATAATCTCTAAATGCCTGGGTAAAAGACGACCGAATAAGCTAATTGGCCATTGCTCTAATGCTTCTGGTAATAAGGTGTGGTTTGTATAAGCACAACAATTTTGTGTAATTTCCCATGCCCGTTCCCAATCCAATTGGTACTCATCCACTAGTAACCGTATCAACTCGGTAACTGTAAGGGATGGATGAGTGTCATTCATTTGGATGGCGACTTGTTTATCAAAGTTCTCAAAATACTCTTGAGTAATTTCGATCCCTAATAATGCTTCGTCATAGAAACCACCTCTACTTCTATGCAAACGGATCATGTAAAGGCGGATAATATCTTGCAAAGAACAGGAGACAAAAAAGTATTGTTGCTCTAATCGCAATTCTTTACCTTGAAGAGTGTTGTCATTGGGGTATAAAAGTTTAGAAATGTTTTCTGAGAAGGTTTTGTCTGCAACCGCACGACTATAATCTCCAGCATTGAAAACTTCAAAGTTAAGTTCTTCGCTGGCTCTGGCACTCCACAGACGTAGGGTATTGACTGTGTTAGTATTGTATCCGGGTACGAGAGTATCGAAAGGTGTGCCTAAGACAGTGCGATCGCTAATCCACCGCACTTGGTAGCGTCCGTTTTGGTCTAAGTAAGCTTCGGTGCGTCCACCCAGTTTGACTTCCACTACATACTCTGATCGAGGAATTTCCCAAGGATTACCAAAGCGCAACCATTTGTCAGGTCGTTCTACTTGCCAACCATCTTGGATGACTTGGTCAAAAGTCCCAAATTTGTAACGAATACCGTAACCAATAGCAGGAATTTCTAAAGTCGCTAAGGAATCAAGAAAACAAGCTGCTAAACGCCCTAAGCCGCCGTTACCTAATCCTGGTTCCTGTTCTTGTTCCATCAAATCGTAGAGATTTAGCCCTAATTCTTGTAACGCTTGATTAGCGACATCCCACAATCCCACATTTACCAGGTTTTTGTGCAGGTGACGACCTTTGAGATATTCAACAGATAAATAGAAAGCCACTTTCGCGTCTGTTTCAAAATAGGTCTGTTGGGTTTTCAACCATCGATAAATGAGGCGATCGCGTACTGTATACGCCAATGCCATATAGTAGTCGTAAGGTGCGGCAAAATACTTATCTTTGCCTTGGATATAAAACAAGTTATCCATGATCGCCCGTTTCAAAGTTTCCACACTTATACCCGTGCGATCATCTTCTACTTGCACTTTCACATGATCTGTGCGGTGAATATGTTTCTTTGGCTGAAGCGGATGATGATTATGCTGTCTGTAATGTTGACCGTTAGTTGAGTGATGATTGATATGGGTCATGACTAAATTCGTTTTGATTTGATAAATTAAAGCAATATTTAAGAAAATATTAATAATAAATAAACAAAAGATTAAATCAAAATCATTTATCCCTCTTTTGTTACTTTAGGGAAAGAAAAATTATGCTTCAATTCTGAAAGCTAAACAAAATGATGAATTAGGCGATCGCATATCCATTTCGTCATTTAAATTCACTTGTTGAGAATAAACGGAAAAATAGGGATTTGAGATTATTCTCTCCTCGTAGTAACATAAAGAGGGATTAACATGAAACCAAAAATTAAAAACAAGTGAAAAATAGGTTAATAAAAGATTAATGAAAATCAACATACAGAAAAATTTAGTTTTTGCTTGTTATGAATCAGCTTCTCTTGGTCAAGGTTAGAGATAAAATGTGAGGATTTTGTGATGTACTATAGCCTTTCCATGTACTATAGCCTTTCCTAAGCAACTGAGGTACACCCAAATTTTTTTTACCAAGGTTAGTGGGACTTAGACATTTTTAAGGCAGAAACAAGCCTCAAACCCATACAGCGCAAGGGAAATACATCAAAGGCTCAAAAATGCTTGAAACCCAGATATATCAAGAAACTAGGCAAAATGATGTCAAAGTCTTTCTGTATATGCATTTGAGTGTTTTTTATGGCAACTTTTTGTCTAAGTCCCATTAGTAGCTTTGAAAACGTACCTCATGCTTGTCGGGAACCGCTATAAAACTAAAAAACTTCACAAGTTCCTCAAATTATTTTCATATCATCAAAATAGAGTTTTTAGAAATCAGCTTAATTATCTGATTTTTGGATCTCACAGTGAAGGGGGCTTATACAAGCGAGTTCAACTGCACTTAATATGACAGCTACACATCATACGGAAGTTATTTTACATGCCCAAATCAAAGCTTTTTATTACGGTACTTCTCTCGCTTTACGTAATATTGACCTACCTGTCTATAAAAATCGAATTACAGCTTTGATTGGCCCTTCTGGTTGTGGTAAAAGTACTTTGCTACGCTGTTTTAATCGTCTCAACGATCTGATCGAAGGAACTCAAATAGACGGTCAAATTCTCTTTAATAATCGCAATATTTATCATCTCCAAGAAGATGCAATCTTACTGCGGCGACGGATTAGCATGGTTTTTCAAAAGCCGAATCCCTTTCCAAAATCTATCTACAATAACATTGCCTTTGGTCCTCGGATTCAAGGCTATCAAGGGAATCTAGATGAAATAGTAGAACACTCATTACATCAGGCATCTCTTTGGGATGAGGTCAAGGATAGGCTGAAAGATAATGCCTTGTCCTTATCTGGTGGACAACAACAACGGCTATGTATTGCGCGAGCACTAGCCATACAACCAGAAGTGATTTTAATGGATGAACCATGTTCCGCTCTCGACCCCTTATCAACTCGGCAAATTGAAGAATTGATGCATAATCTCAAGTCACAATCCACACTTGTGATTGTGACTCACAATATGCAGCAGGCAGCAAGAATTTCTGATCTGACTGCTTTTTTAAATGTCGAACTACAAGCAGGAAATCGGATTGGCGAATTAGTTGAATATGACACTACTCATGTAATTTTTCATCATCCAGCCAAGGAAATAACTCACCAATATGTAACAGGTCGCTTTGGATGAATTATGTTTAAAAAACTGTTATATTCAGTCAAAAAGTACATAATAAAATAACCTTATTTACCTATGATATTCTCTCCTTGTTAAAGAGATAATGATGATGAATTTATCTTAAAATTTAACTGAGATACAAGTGTTTCTATATTAAAAATTCTTAAAGAGATTGACATGTATCTAAATATAAAACTATCAGAATTTTGATATAAAAACTTTTTTATTTTCAACTATAATTTTGAAGGAAAATGATAGTATAAAAGTGTGAATAGCCTGGAGGTTAAAATCCTATGGCAGCCAAATTTGTACCCGAACTCGAAGAAGTCGTCGAAGGACTTGGTATACCGGGTATTACAGCAATAGTCCTTCTCCCTGTTCTTGTTCCAGTAGCAACAGGTATAGGTAAACCCATTGCCAAAGCAATGGTAAAAGGTGGAATTGTCCTCTATGAAAAGGGCAAAGGAGTAGTTGCAGAAGTTGGCGAAAGATTTGAGGATATTGTAGCTGAAGCAAAGGCTGAACTTGCCGAAGAACGAACTGAAAGTATGGATCTGCCAGCTACAACTTGAACAAAAACTTAGTAAGTTTGATTGCAAATTTAGTTAGACTTAATTTTGAGGGATGGGTGTCTTACCCATCCTTAATTTTTGGAGATTTTTGGAGAAAAATTTATGAATAAATTTCCCCCTCATAAATTATCTACACCTATACAATTACAAATTGTTAGTAATACTCCTGGTCGTCTGCGGTTGAAGATTCCTAGCCAAGATCAGGAGCATCAGGAAATTATGGAAATGGCTACTTCCCTAAAATCTCTTTTTCCTCAAGTTGAAAAAGTGAAGACCAATTTGCAGGCAAGTAGCATTACAATCTACTACTCTGGTGGTAGCGAAAGTTTTGCAGATGCTTTAAGTAAGTTGCAGGCTTTAGGTATAACTCTTGTCAACGCTCCAGCCAAAAAATTACAACCTGCAACGCTAACTCAGACTTTATCCAACTTTAACCAACAAATTAAACAAGCAACAAAAGATACAGTAGATTTGCGATCGCTTTTATCGTTTACCGTTATTGCCTTTGCGATTAAGCGTTTACTTCCTCAGTTAGCACGTTGGCAGTCAACAGTATTGTATCTCTTACTTTGGTATGCCTTAGAAAGTTTGGTGAAAATGAGCGACAATCAGGAATCACCAAATTAATAGACAATAGACATCTCTAGAAATTAATTATGCGTTACCCAAAATCCTTGTAGAGACGCGAAATTTCGCGTCTCTACTTATTTTTCTTTTGCTGGTGGTAATAGCTTGGTTGCGTCATTGACCATAAATGGCAACAAGGCACTTGCACCAATCACTGCACTATCCGTAAGGCTTATAGGTGTAAGTTGGAGAAGTCCTCTTAAAAGAGGCACTAATGCAGCCAGCATCTGTAAAGCAAAAGTGCCTCCTAAAGCCAGAGTTAAATAATGGTTGGCTGGTAATTTTTCGCGGCTAAAAATACTGTGTTTGGGCGAACGGCAGTTGAGGGCATAGAACAACTCCGATATGGTTAAAGTCATAAAAGCTATGGTGCTGGCTTGGGGACTAACACCATAACGTACGATCCCGTACCCATAGGCTGCCAAGGAACTGGTAGAAATCGTAGCTGATTCAAAGACGATTCTGGCAAAGTCAGATTTTTTGATAATCTTCTCGTCGGGACTACGGGGAGGTTGACTCAAAACATCTGGTTCTGGGGGTTCCAAAGCCAAGGCAAGACCAGGGAAGATATCTGTTACCAAATTTACCCACAATAGCTGCATCGCATTGAGTGGTTGTCCGATGCCAACTGTAGTAGCAATTAGCATCACGATTATTTCGCTTAAGTTGCTAGATAGCAGAAAATGAACAGATTTTCTAATGTTGTTATAAATTGTCCGGCCGTGACTGACGGCGATAATCATGGTTTCTAGGTTGTCATTTTCCAAGACAATATCCGCAACTTCACGGGCTGTATCTGTGCCTGTATGTCCCATTGCGATCCCCACATTGGCAGACTTTAAAGCAGGGGCATCATTAATACCATCGCCCGTCATGGAAACGACTTGACCCGCACTTTGCAGGGCTTGGACAATTTGTAACTTATGGGCAGGACTAACCCTAGCAAAAACATTAACGCGATCGCACAATCCTTTCAACACTTCCGGTTCAATTTGATTGAGGTGAGTAGAATCGAGAATTTCCAGTTGTTCACCTTGGCTGAGATTCAATTCTTTACCGATGGCGTAGGCTGTTGCACTTTGATCACCAGTGATCATGACTGTATTGATCCCCGCTTGATGAAAAACTCCCATCAAATCCTTGACTCCGTTTCTGATTGGATCTGCCATTCCGACTAAACCAAGCCAAATCAGGTTTTGGTAAGGACTTATATTTTCAGACGACACTGTGATATCTTCCCTCTCCGCGTCACTATGTCTTTCTGTCTCTACCTCATCATCAAGCTGATAAGCTGCCCCCAAGACTCGCAAAGCTTTACCTGCCATAATCTCATTGGCAATTTCAATCGCTGTTCTTTCTGCTTCCGTCAATGCAACTATTTCTCCATTATTCACCTGAGCGTTACACATTTGCAAAACTTCTGCTGGGCTTCCCTTCACAGCAACAAGTTTTTGCTGGTCATGATTGTGATGCAGCGTAATCATGAAATTATGGTTTTCGGAGCGATGAGTAGTTGCCAATAATGGATGTTTTTCTTTAAGTTGACTAATGTCTACTCCAGTACTAATTGCCATGTAAATCAAAGCATTCTCTGTTGCTGAACCTTTGAGGAGATACTTGCCATCTTCTTGTTGATTCACCTCGCTTTCATTGCACAGAACTAAGACATGAATCAGCTTTAAGAGTTCACTACAAATGTAGGGGTTGATGTCTTCTTTTCCGTTGAGAAATTTGCCCTCAGAAGATACTTCCAGAGATTTGTTATTTGTATATACTTCTACAACTGACATCTTGTTTTCTGTTATTGTCCCGGTTTTATCGAGACAAATTGTCTGTACAGAACCAAGAGTTTCCACAGCATCCAGACGACGAATTAGGACGTTGTGTTTTCTCATATTGGCAATACCCAAGGCTAAGGTGGTAGTAGCAACCGTAGGTAATCCTTCGGGAACAGCTGCAACTGCCAGAGATATGGATGTTTTGAGCATTTCAAATAAACCATATCCCCGTAAAATTCCGATCCCGAAAATACCTGCACAAATAGCCCCAGATACAAAGACGAGTTGATTACCTACTTGGTCTAATTGTTTCTGCATCGGGGTTTCCGGCATTACAGCCTCAGTAACTAGGGTTTGGATTTTGCCCATTTCTGTAAATTTTCCGGTGGCGACAACCACAGCCAGTCCTTGTCCACCCGTTACTAATGTTCCCATGTAAACCATATTCAGGCGATCGCCAAGGGGAACATCTTCTACGGTCAGGGCTTCAGTAGTTTTTGTCACTGGCAAGCTTTCACCCGTGAGTGCAGCTTCATCTACACTGAGATGATTTGCTTCAATTAATCTGGCATCAGCGGGTACGTAGCTGCCTGGTTTAAGAATTAAAATATCTCCAACCACAACCTCAGAGGCGCTAATTTCTTGCAAATTCCCATCTCTGATTACGGCAGCAGAGGGTTTTACTAAGGTTTTGAGGGAGTTGATAATTTTTTCCGATTGGCTTTCTGTGGTGTAACCAATACCAGCATTGATCAAGACAACACCCATAATTACTAAAGCATCAACCAATCCCCCAGTCGCTACAGATAGCCCTGCTGCAACTGTCAAAAGCCCTACTGGTAGAGTTGTAAATTGTTCGATAAACATACTCAGCTTGGAACGGCTGGCAGTTTCTGGGAGAACATTTGCGCCATATAATTGCAGGTTTTTCTCGGCATCTGTGCTAGATAAACCTGATACAGCCGAGCTATGAAATTCCGAAATTACCGCATCTGCTTCTAAAAGATGCCAAAGTGAACTTTTTTGTTCTTGACCTGGGGTTATTGACTGGTGAAGTTTTCTGTTGTTTATAGAAGGATTTGTTACTTTTTCTCTCACTGAAGCTGTACACACTGTTGTCACAGGTGGTTTTTTGCTCTGTTTTCTGTAATCTATGACAATTTTTTCGATCAGTAAAGCGATCGCATTCGGGCTAAAGCTGGGCTGAAAAATCACAAGAACATTTCCTGTGTAAATATTAGCACTAACTTGCTGTACTCCCTTATGATTTAACAATCTAAATTCCAGATATTTTTTGAGACATTCTGAATTTTTTAGCCCATGCACTTTATATCTCACTCGTCCTTTGACAGCAGTATGGATCGCCTGAACCAAAGGAATATTGCTGAAGCTTTGACTAAAATAAGTGTTCATTTTTTGACTGAGCTATTTTTGGAATTAGCAAGAGGTTGGCGAAGTAGCCATTTCTCTAGTTCCACAGCCCAAAAAACGACAGAACTCAAAAGCAAACAAATAACTAAATCGCCTAACGATAAAGCTTGTGTGCTAAAGATATTTTGTAAAAATGGAACGTAGACAACTGCTAATTGCAAACCTAATGTGACCATAACTGCTGTCAATAAGGGCTTGTTGGACAATAAACCAATTTTAAATAGCGAGTCTTGTTCTGAACGGATGGCTAAGGCATTACCCATTTGCGAGAGAGTCAGGGTAGTAAATACCATTGTTTGCCAGCCAGTATTACCAATGCGCCAGTACAAATAACCAGTGCCAAAAGATACCAAGCCGAGCAATAATCCAATCCAGATGATGCTCCTACCCATTCCCCGTGCAAAGAAATTCTCATTGGGAGGATAAGGAGGGCGATTCATGGTATTTCGCTCTGCTGGTTCCAAACCCAAAGCTAAGGCTGGTAAACCATCTGTAGTCAAGTTAATCCAGAGAATTTGTAGTGGTAGCAATGGCAATGGCATACCCATCAAGGGAGCTAGCAGCATGACCCATAGTTCGCCAACGTTGCTGCTGAGGAGGTACTTAATAAACTTGCGGATGTTATCGTAGATTATCCGTCCTTCTTTAACAGCTGCCACGATTGTAGCGAAATTGTCGTCTAGGAGTACCATATCTGCCGCATCTTTAGCTACATCAGTACCACTCAAACCCATAGCCACGCCGATATCTGCTGCTTTGAGAGCAGGTGCATCGTTCATACCGTCTCCTGTCATGGCCACAATTTGCCCTTGCTTTTGTAGTATCCGCACAATATCAAGCTTATCTTCAGGAGAAATCCGGGCATAAACTGATACTTCTGCCAGTAATTCTTTTAATTCCTCAACGGGCAGACGGGAAATATCTTCACTTGTGAGGATCTGACTGTTAGTAGTAATTCCTACTTCGTTGGCTAAGTGCCAAGCGGAGATGGGGTGATCGCCTGTAACCAAGATGGGGCGAATACCGGCTGCTTTACAAATTGCGATCGCATCCCTAGCTTCTGGTCGAGCCGGATCGGTCAAGCCCACCAAGCCAAGAAAGGTAAGGTCTTGCTCCACATCCTGCGAACCATCGACTGGATAGGATGGCAACGGTCGGAAGGCAATACTGAGGACTCGCAAACCATCTTGGACAAGTTGGTGATGGGCAACATGAATACGTTCCCGCCAGTTTCCATCTAATGGCTTTGCTCCTTCATCCATCCAAATATAATTAGAAACTTCCAGCAGGCTATTTACTCTACCCCTAGTAAAAGCAACATAGGTAGCTTCACCAACGATTGCTCGACTCCAATGCCAAATGCTTTCCAAAGCGCAAGGAAGACGAGATAAATCACCAGGGAATTGGTGGATAGTAGTCATCCTTTGTCGCCTAGAGTCGAAAGGTATTTCAGAGATCCGGGGTAGAGCTTGTTCCAAGTCATCTTTCCATAGTCCCTGAGAAGCAGCTGTAAATATCAGCGCCCCTTCACTGGGATCGCCAACAGCCCGAAAGTAGCGCGGTTCCTCCCAATCTGGTTCTAGTTTGGCGTTATTGCACAAAGTAAAGCTAGCTAAAAGTAGGGCTAGTGCTGGCGGTTGGCTCAACAGAAAAGGTCTTTCTTGATGAGAATCAATGACTGGTGATGGGCCACGCATTTGCGTAGTTAAGTCTAACCTATGACCTGCAACATCAAGGACGCTTACTATCATACGGTTGACGGTAAGTGTACCAGTTTTCCCAGAACAAATTACCGTTACAGATCCCAACGTCTCAACCGCAGGAAGATTACGGATTAGGGCGCGACGTTTGAGCATCTGCTGCGCTCCCAAAGCCAGAGCAATTGCCACTACCGCAGGCAATCCTTCTGGTAAAGCTGCTACTACCAAAGTAATGGCTGTCAGGAACATTAACTTGATATCCTGACCCCGCAACAGTTCCAAAATCAGAATCAATCCCACCAGAGCCAATGAAGCAATTGCCAAACCGTGTCCCAGTTGATCTAGACGCTTTTGTAGTGGAGTTGCTTCTGGCTCCACCATTTGAATCATGTTGGTAATCTGCCCCAACTCAGTATTCATCCCAGTTTCTATGACTACCGCCTCACCACGCCCATAAGTGACAACTGTACCCATGTACACCATGTTGTTACGATACAACAATTGCAGATTTGCTTCCTTGATTGTCTGCGGATCTTTATCCACTGGTTCTGATATTCCTGTCAGTGCCGCTTCTTGGACTCGTAAACCCCAGCTTGCCAATACCCGACAGTCAGCAGGTACAATTTCCCCCGCTTCTAGTAATACGATATCGCCTGGCACTAACTGACGAGCAGAAAGTTCTGTAACAAGACCATCACGCCGGACTTTGAGTGTAGGTACAGCTAACTTTTTGAGGTTAGCGATCGCTTTTTGTGCTCTGTACTCCTGACTAAAACCCAAAAAAGCAATCAGTACCACGATAGTGATGATACCTACAGCATCTTTGTAATCACCTAAAAGATTTGAGAAAATCGCAGCTACAAGCAGAATAATCACCAGTGTCTCACTGAGTTGCTCCCAAAGGATTTCCCAAGGTGATTTCACTCCTTTTTCAGTTAACTCGTTGTAACCATACTTTTCTAAACGTTGACTGGCTGCTGTTATATTTAGACCAAAAGATACATCACTATCTAATTTTTGCAACACATCTTGAGTATCCAATTGATGCCAATTGCTCATCTTATCAACACTCCGCCTTAGTAGAACTGCGGTGAAGTAATCAAATATAGTGATATAAAAGCTACAAAAAAGTTATTAATTGTTGAGTTTGTCAAACAATCAATTTCTTTGAGGCAATTTAATATAACTGATCCCCGTTCTTAAGGTTGACTATCAGCAACATTTTTTATCGGAATTTCAAATCAACCCTGCGATGATGTTGATACTCATGGCGAGAATCATCGTATTAAAAAAGAAAGACAAAATACTATGCAATAATGCTAGTCGTCGAATCAAGCGGGAAGTTATCTGTACATCCGAAACTTGACTAGTCATGCCAATCACAAAAGAGAAATACAAAAAGTCCCAATAATCTGGCTCGATTTCACCAGGAAAATCTAAACCTTCACTTTTACACTGATTTAAAGTCTTGTCTTGTTGGTAGTAAAGATTAGCATAGTGGAAGGCAAAAATGGTATGCACTAGCAACCAAGATCCAACAATTGTTAATAATGAAAGTGCCAAATGCAAAAATAGTAGTTTGGTTGCTAGTCCTTTATCGTGGAGAATAAACCCAATTGCTAGCAGACTAGAACACGCAGCTATTGTAATTAAACTCAATATTACCAACCTGCCGATATCTTCCTGTCGAGCATGATGGTGCATTGTTTCTGGAGTTGCTTTGAGCATTGCTGTCCAGGTGAAGCCGAGAAAGCAGATAATACTCGCATCCCAAACACAAAGCATTCGGGTTGGCAATTGAAACCAAGGTGGTAGTAACAGTGAAACTAATCCTGCGAAGAAAACAGACAACAGAGATATTTGACGAATACTCCATCGTCGAGACTTTTTTGGTTTTGGAATCAAACTCACATGCAAAAATATAAAGAGTATTAAAACTTACTTCAATCAGTTATATCCATATTTTCTAATGAACCAAGTTTTCATTAACTGGGTGAGTATGCAATAACTCGATAGAATCAGGACTAACCAGAGATAATAATTTCCTGGCAACGACACAAAGCCTAATCCAGTGGCGATCGGAGATGCAGGTAGATAAATTCCAAATGCCATGACACTTAGTGTCACTAACAACATAGGTAGGGCTGGTCGGCTTTGCAATAAAGGAATTTTAGCAGTGCGGATGATATGAACAATAAGTGTTTGAGTCAACAAACTTTCAACAAACCAACCTGTCTGAAACAATGCTTGTTTATCGACTGTATTTGCACCAAATACAAACCACATCAGAGCATAGGTTGTGTAATCAAAGATGGAACTCATAGGGCCAATGTAAATCATGAAGCGTTGAATCTCTCCAACCTGCCATTTGCGAGGTTTCTCCAAATATTCTTGATCGACATGATCGAAGGGAATTCCAGTTTGAGAAAAATCATATAGCAGGTTATTGAGCAGAATTTGTACAGGTTGCATAGGCAGAAAGGGGAGCATTGCACTAGCGCCCAATACGCTGAACATATTGCCAAAATTGGAACTAGTACCCATTTTGATGGTAAGCGTTCAGGGGGTGTAAAGAAAACAAAAAACATTTCCCAAAATCAAGGAATGAAATTAAGCCGCTTTCAATAACTCAGAATCATCAGAACAAGGAGTAACTTGTGGAAGCAAAGAAGGTGGAGTGTTATCACCACG
>NZ_JBHFLM010000162.1:0-39913 GCF_041928655.1 Pelatocladus sp. BLCC-F211
TTTTTTATGGTGTAAAAAAGCTGGAATTTGGATGTGGATAATTTATTTATTTTCTGGTTACTTGATTGTTCAAATTCTCATGAGCGCATTTTCTGTTTATGTAGTTTACCCATGCTACTTATTGAAGTGCGGAATGTGGGGATAAAATTGGCGAATTTCGCTACAAGTCCCTGTTGATCGGGACAAGAAATTAATAATGTTGCTGTCGGACTTGTCATTCGATTTTAGATTTTGGATTGACTCCAGAGCTGCAACAAATTTTATCGTTATTTGCGATCGCGTAGCGGCTGCTTTGCAGGATCGCTTTGACGTTTGTGGTGAATATTGTCTCATACCTATCAGATCCCCGACTTTTTTCAAAAGTCGGGGATCTTCTGGCTCAAGATTTAGTTTGTGTAATTTTTTTCACTGTCTGAGCAATGGCTTTCGCATCTTTACCGTCAAAAGTTTGCTCGTCGCCATTCTTCCAGGTAATGAAACAGACAAATCGCCAAGACATTTGGATATGAAGATCGCAAAATCGAATTTGACGAGCGTAACTTAAATTTAATAAACCTCTTGTGGGTGTTTGACAAAGAATCGGTTGTGGCATCATATTTAATAAGACCTAAATTAATAAAGGTTGGGTAAGAGAGGCGTTGTCTACTTGGAGGTGGGAACGCCTCTCTTATTTGTATATTAATACGAATTATTCTTATTAGCAATACCTTTTTAGGTATTATTTCATAATATTGAATATTGATAATAGCGCAGTGTATACTGGATGTGTCGCGGGAGCAGAGACGCGAAATCACCTTGTGGGATCTTGCTACGCATTTCTACTTGACAAATGAAAGCAGCAAATCATACTCTAATTGAAGTGTGTTGAGTTTCATCTACACACCTCGCCCGAACCTTGAAAACCGCATAACTTCGTTGAAGTGTGTCGATGCCTTATGCAGCAAGGTTTCCAGGCTGCAAAATCGATGATTTTTTGAGGATTTTTTGTTCAAATCTAGAGTGGTGTCGATCAGGGGGTCTAGAACCCTCTCTGTGTAAGCGTTCTAGATGTGAACTCTTTACAATCACATCGCCCCGAAAGGGGATGGAAACTTGGATGTTTGCACCCTGCCTGAACCAGATTTTTCCTTTACAATCACATCGCCCCGAAAGGGGATGGAAACTAGAGATTGTGAGCGAATCGGTGGACGACCCCACCCTTTACGATCGCATCGCCCCGAAAGGGGATAGGTGCAACTATCAGTTGCTCATGTCGTAGATTACCTTCACCCCCTCACGGGGATTAAAATTCTTCATCTACGTGGCTTTTTAAAAGTTTATTCAACCAAGAACTGCGATAAATTTAATCATTGATTTGCGATCGCGTAGCGCCTACTTTGCAGAATCGCTTTGACGTTACCCACAAACGTCACGACGTTACCCACAAATGTCGCGACGTTACCCACAAACGTCACGATGTTCTTTATCTATTCCCCATAGGGGTTTAAAACCCCATCTTCTATAAGTTGTTTGTTTGGGTTGGGGTTAAATCCCCACCTCAAACCCTCTGTTCCCTGTTAAGAGTTCCCCGTTCCCTCTTTAATCACTTTTTACTTTTTTGGCGGAGTGGGTAAATTCAAACTGGGTAAAGGTGTACTTTCACCCTGATTGGGAATTTCTTGCCATTCTGATAATTCTCGATTAACTGCATTCCCAAAATCTTTAGATACCAGTAGCACATCGACATTACCGTCTGGTTTCGGCTTTGGATCAATTTGGGCGTATAAAAAACGATTATTAAAGTCAGATTTCCCTAAAAGCAACTGATGATTTTGCTGATTTTTGAGTTTGATATCAACAGTTGCTTGGGGTGGAGTTAAACCAAATTCTCCTAATTGATTAACAGAACTGGAAATAGTGCGTTCACTTTCACCTTTGACTAACAAATCCATTAAATAAGAAACTATAGCATCATTGGCTGGTACTTGTTGAGGAGAGGTCATCCGCCATTTTGGGCGTTCAGAATTATTGTTGCGTTCCAAAATAATAGTGGCACTTTTTGTCTTAACTGCCAAAGACTGCACATCATCGGCTTGAAAAGAGAAAATTTGCTGCTTTTTATTTTTGATTTCCTCTTGCTGAGTTTTCCAATAAAATTCATGAAAATAAACAAAACCACCCAAACCCAGCATTAAGATAATCAAGATTAAAGTTGTTCGCTGTAATTTCATTTTTGAGTCATTGGTCATTTGTCATTGGTCATTGGTCATTGGTTATATCATGTCCGTTTGATTACTTATTAAACTTGAAGAACCCCACCCCTTAATCCCCTCCCCGCAAGCGGGGAGGGGAGACAAAGCGTAGCTTTGGCGGGGTGGGGTGCAATAACTTTGGGAATCATAACTAATTATGCGGACATGATATTATTGGTCATTGGTCATTGGTTATTGGTTATCTACGCAACCACCACAAAATAGCTGCGACTGCAAATCCAATCAAAGGTAAAATTAATAAAGAAGATATAGCTAAAACATTTGCTTGTAAGGCTGTTAAGTTGATGCGGCGGTTTTTTGGTTCCTTGGGGCGAATCGAAAGGGGTTGACTATCCTGCTGACTAGCCCAATTAACGGAATTGAGAAATACATCGCCGTTTAGCTGTTGTGTAAATGAATTATCTGTCGCAAAGTCTGAATCTCCGATAACTACCATACGTGATTCGGTAGCGTTTGAGTTGCTGGGAGTGGGGGAGGGTTTGGTTTGTGCTTGTGGAGATGTTGTTGGTGTAGGGGTGGGTTTGGTTGGAACTGGTAGTTTCCGCGTTAAAGCAACACCTAATGTAAGAGGCCCTTTGAGGTCTTTTCCTTCATTGAATTCTAAATTTTCGTTGTTGAGATCGCTTTCTGCCCAAGTATTAGGATAGGGTTTGGTGATGAGTAATTTTGTAGCTTCAATACCTGGTACTGGAGTAGTAATAACTGGTCGTGCTAAACGATAAAAAGAAATACCGTTACCAAAATCTTTCGTAATCGGATGTTGACCATATTCTGTGACAATGGGAACAGCAGGACCAAGGTTGACATTTCCAGAGACATCAACTGCCAAACGATTATCTAACTTCACACCCCATTGTGTCAGCAAATTATCAATTTTGGGGTCTGTACCTTGATCAATCATTAGGACTAAATTTCCACCTTGATTAACATAGTTTTGCAAAGCTTTGACTTCAGTATCAAATAATTCTCGCTTTGGTCCAGCCACTACCAAGACATTAGCATCACTGGGAACAGTTGATTTCTCAATCAAATTGAGTGGGGCAGTAGTATAATTTTTGTTGCTCAATGCTTGAGAAGCTTGGAAAATCGCACCTTCACCAGCCGTAAGTTGATGTTCGCCGTGACCTTGAAGGAAGTAAACTTTAGTTGTGCTGGTACTGGTGATTTGTTGCAGACTATTAGTTAATTTTATTTCGGAAAGGCGATCGCTAACATTCACAACTTGTACTAATTGCTTTTTTTCACCAGATTCTAGATAAACTTCTCCAAAATCTTTGACGCCAAATTTCTCAGTCAATCCTGGTCTAGCTTGCGGATCAGCGTATTCAAATTTAAACTGAGAGTTTTGCTTTTGATAACTTTCCAACAATTCCCGGTCTTGGGGATTTTGAGTGACATCAAATACCCAAACTTTCACGGGCTGTTTTAAATTTTGTACCAGTTCCTTAGATTCAGGCGCAAGAGTAAACAACTTAGTTTCTGTTAAATCTGCGCGGAATTCATAGCGATTAGCTAAGAAATTAATTAACCCTAAAATTGCTAACACTGCTAAAGTTGCAATTAGAGCATTAGTACCAGCTTGAGTCGAACGGCGTCCCCACCAGTTACTTTCTTGGCTTTGCCATATTAACCATAAGCCAATAACGACTGCTCCACAAATAATAAATGCTAGAGGGACTGTTCCCCAACTTTCTGAGACGAAACCAATTGTTAAACCAGTTGCAACTAGGAACAAACCTGGCAAAATCAAATATTTCCAAAATTTTTTTGTAGAGATAGTTTTCATAATTAGTTAATTGTTGGTTTTGAGTAAAGTAGTAAGTAGGGTGCGTTATGGCTTCAGCCTAACGCACCATATAATCTGGTGGTGCGTTAGGCGCTCATATAATGTTTTTCGTGAAAAAATAGATCAAAACATGCGCCTAACACACCCTACAATAGTTTTATTTTTACTAATGTACAGACGCGATTTATCGCGTCTCTAATAAACAATCATCAATATTTACTGTCGTTGAAAGCGGAGTGCATCAATTGATTGTGCAGTCAGAAATATCCCTAAGATAATGTAACTACCAAACAATATGATGCTGCTACTATCAAAAATCCCTTGAATGAGATTATTGTAGTGTTTGAGTAATGACAAATAACCCAAAGCTTCGCCGATTGGACCACTAATAGTTTTAGCAATTAAATCTACAAACAGCAGTAATAAAATCACAGCAAAAGTGAGGACAGCAGCTAAAATCGTGCTGTCTGTTAAAGAAGAAATAAACATTCCTAAAGATAAAATTGCTGCTGCTAGCAAAATTAATGCTACATGTCCCAACAGAGGAATTGTCGAAGGTATCGGTGGGGTTGATGCACTCAAAGCGATCGCTTCCAACACCAACAACGGTAATATCAAGGTGATAAAAAACGTAACTACGCCTAATAATTTACCTACAGCTACAGCCCAGTTTGTCACCGGAGATGTTGCCAAAAGCTCTAAAGTCCCGCGCTTGCGTTCTTCTGCATAAAGTCCCATGGAAAAAAGCGGCAGTATAAACAACAACAGCCATCCCATCCGATCTAAAAATGCCCGCACAAATTCATAAGGTACATCTATCGGTGGTACTGGTACTCCATACTGTTGTCCTTGTAAATCTAATGCCGTGACTGCTGCCAAAATACCATCTGGCCCCATCAAAATTAAGATAAAAAACAACCCAGCTAAAAACCAAAAAACGCCAGCGATCGCATAAGCTAATGGCGAGACAAAATAACCCTGTAATTCTCGGCGATAAATGGCAATAATGTTACTCAGTACGACACCCACTTAAGCCGCCTCCTCATTAACTGCTGAGTTTGTCTCTGATTCTACAGTCTTTTCTTCTGTAGTCAGTTGTAAGAATACATCTTCGAGTGTGGCGCTGACACGTCGCATTTCATACAAATCAAATCCTGTACGCAACAAAGCTGCGGCGATATCTTTACCTGGTTCTGTACCAGAGTGGGAGATAACTCGCAGATAAGCACGATTGTCTTTTGGGGATAAACCATGCATTGCTGCTAGAGGAATTGATTCTATCTGACTCACACCGGGCAAATTTTGTAATACTTGTTTAGCTAAATTTGCTTCGCCCCCGATTTCTATCTCATAGCCAGAACCGCTTGTCAACTGGGTCAGGAGTTGTTCAGGAGTATTTGTTGCTACGACTTTCCCACTTTTGATGATCGCAACACGGCTACAGGTCATACTAACTTCTGGCAAAATATGGGTAGAAAGAATAATAGTATGAGTTCCAGCCAAGCTTTTGATTAAATTTCGCACCTCAATAATTTGTCGAGGATCGAGTCCAACGGTTGGTTCGTCCAGAATTATCGCTGGTGGATCATGAACGATCGCTTGAGCAATACCAACACGTTGTCTATATCCTTTAGAGAGTTTGCGAATAATGACGTGACGTTTCTCTTGCAAATTGCAACGTTCAATTGCAGCAGTAACTTTAGTAGTGCGATCGCCTGCTGACACTCCTTTGATCCGCGCCACAAAATACAAAAATCCTTCCACCGTCATTTCTGGATATAGCGGTGGTGTCTCTGGTAAATAACCGATTCTTTGGCGCACCAGCAAAGATTGTTCATGAACATCAAAGCCAGCAATTCTAGCTGTACCGCTTGTTGCGGGTAAATAACCGGCTAAAATTCGCATCGTCGTGGTTTTACCAGCACCATTCGGCCCCAAAAACCCCAGAATTTCTCCTGGTTCGACATTAAAAGTTACATCGGTGATTGCTTGAGTTGAACCGTATGTTTTACTGAGATGATCGACTTCAATCATTGGTTTAGGCAATCATGCATAAAGAAACCCGGTTTCTAGTTGATGGCAAACCGGGTCTTTACATTTTAAGTGATTTGTGCAAAAAAGCTGATTCAGGCGATCGCTATTTTTTTGATTTGTTTGGGGATAAGGGTATAGGGGAAACCTACATTCCCTTAAATCCAACTTTACTTTCAATTTCTCGTAATTTAGTTGTAGAAGTTATCTTTGAATTGGCAACATTATCAGATGATTTCTGGCGTTGAATACCAACTTGACTGACAATTACACCAATTAAAATTACTGTACCACCGATATATTGCGCTAAAGTAGGAACTTCCCACAAAATCAAATAAGCTGCGATCACCCCAGCAACAGGAGCAAAGGAGCCAACTAACGAGACTTGGGAGACACTAGAAACTCTCAAACCAGCAATCCAAAATGATTGACCAAGTACTACAATCACTGGCCCATAAATTAACATCCACTTCCATAAAAATGGGGAAAGTGCATCCATAAAGTGATTTTGACCATAAAGCAGTAAGGCAGTAAAGAAAAATACTATTGTCCCCAATAGTGTGCGAAAAATGCTGTAAAAACCTAAAGGTATTTGAGAGAGCTTTGCTTTACCAATAATTGTTGATGCTGCTAATGTTATGGCTGCTATTGCTGCCAAAATTTCCCCTGTACCTAAACTAAAGTAGTTTTTCATCTCTGTCATGCCTTGGAGAGTAGAAGGCAAAAAAATAGTAAGTCCCACGCCGATAAATGAGATCAGCGCACCAACTATTTCCCAAAGATTCACGCGATCGCGCAACAGCCAGACAGATAATGCTAAAGTTAAAGGAGGTTCTAAGCGTCCAATTAAAACAACATTATTCACATTAGTTAACGCCAGCGCTTGAAAAATTAATCCAGGCGCTACAGCACCACCAATAATTGCTAATAATGTCAGATTCAACCATGTATTTCTGGAAAATTGTTGTAATTTCCAAGATTTAAACTGCTTTCCGTATAGAAGTATTAGCACTATCAACGCACAAAGATTACCTACAAATAAAACATTGCACAATGAAATGGGATTGCGACCATCTACAAAGTGTTGAGCGCCGATTTCCGTGAGTTTGCGCGTGACAGAGTTTGCAGCACCGAAGATAATCACAGCAAACCATAAATAAAGTTGTCCTGGTCTGCTGCGTGCAAGTAGACGACGTGTTAATCTCATTAATTCTATATAAAAACCGATTTCAGTTTATTTCGTGATATTTAATTCAGGATTTAGTTGAATTGTACAAGGCTTTGTATTAGAAAAATTTTTTGGTTTAATTCAGATGTTGATTCTTTCCCAACCAGAATAAACGTTGAATTTTTTTCCCCGCAAAAATCCGATTAAGGTAACTTCAAATTCTCTAGCCAGAGAAACCGCTAAACTACTAGGAGCGGAAACAGCGCAGATAATTGGTACTCCAGCAACTGTACACTTTTGTAAAATCTCAAAACTAGAGCGTCCACTGACCATGACAATGTGATTATACAAAGGTAAGCGATCGCTCAATAAAGCTGAACCGATAAGTTTATCTAGGGCGTTGTGGCGTCCAACATCCTCTCGCAAACTGATCAACTGCCCTTGAGTATCGAATAAGGCAGCAGCATGTAAACCACCTGTAGCTTTAAATATACCTTGAGCTGCTCTTAGTTGCTCTGGCAAACTATAGAGAATTTCTGGTTTCACTTTTGGTTCTGGGGGTATGGTTGCAATACCCCGCAAACGCAAAGCTTCTAGACTAGCTTTACCACAAACTCCACAGGCGCTGGAGGTATAGAAGTGACGTTCCAAAGGTTGTAAATTGGGATGCAAATCTTCTCGTAGTTCTACATTGACAATATTAAGACGTTGTTCGCCATCAATTTCTGTATCTACGCAATAACTCAAACGTTGGATATCTTGTCGGTTGCTAATCACCCCTTCGGAATAAAGAAAACCAGCAGTTAGTTCAAAATCTGCACCTGGGGTTCGCATGGTGATCGCAACTGTCCGACGTGGAGACATCAGACGAATTTCTAAAGGTTCTTCTGTGGTGATATAGTCGGAGCGCGATCGCACTTTACCATCTTCCACTACCCAAACTCTAGCTTGAGTTTTACTGCGGTCAGTTAGCATAAATATACTCTTTTTAATATTTATTCCCACACTCCCCCCACTCTCGATTCTTCACCACCAAGGCACAAAGACACCAAGAAAATTCGTCTATTAGCCAAAGGCTGGTAGGAGAAAAATGTGAAAACTGCGGCTATTGTCAAAACTATCATTACATCAGTTGGTTTTTTAATGCTGTTGTCTCCACAACAAGCTCATGCTCAATTGATACCACAACCTTGGGTGTCAGTTGGTGGCAAAGATGGTGAGGTCACTTATTCTGTAGGTGCAAGGGCTTTGAATTGGGGTGCGGAATTGGGAATTGGCCCCGATAGTGCCACAGGTGTAGATGTGCTAAAATTTATCAGTTTACCAGTAGTTTCACCGTATGTTGGATTAGGATACTATTCAGAAGATAAAGGACTAGCGGTTTCTGGTGGAGTTCAGGTAGGCGCTGGTGACAATCTTTTCTTGGGCGCTGGTTATAATTCTGTGCGTGGTATCAATGGTCAACTGGGAATCAAATTCTAAATATATTAGGACTTACGCAAAATCATGAAATAACTAACCACATAGATGCGCTTTACTCGGCTACCTTTGGTAGGCGCGTTAGCGACAGGCGTGCAAGTAGACAGGGAGTGTCGAAGCGCAGTGTAGGACACAAAGGACACTAAGAAATAAGAGCTTGGGAGAGTTATTGCGTAAGTCCTAATATACATTGAATTTTTCTCGCCGACTTACTTATTAGCCAATAAATTTATTTATTGACGGGATGAAAATCTGGTACAAGATATGAACTAGTTTCCATAGTGATTGAGATGATTAAAAACTTCCTTATTATTTTTGATTCCGGCGTCAAGGAGGGAAGCAAATCACAAAATTTCCACTTTATTTTTTAGGAATATTAATGGCTTTTGAGGCAAATTCGGCGATTTGTTGTGATGATCAGCACTCAGATTTGTATTCTCTTACTTTATGATTAGTTATTGATCATTTGCTCATTTTTATATAAAGTTGGATACAATTAAGCACTAAAATAGAAATGTGTGGAAATTTGCCGGATGGCAACAATGCCTAATTGAATGAAGGCTATAGCGTTGATGAGAATGAAAGCTTTTGAGATTATTTATTTAGCAGGCATCTCTGTATGGAGCAAGGCTTAAGGTTATTACTGCAATTAGTACTAGAATTTGCGCCTGTAATTGCAAGTTTAGTGCAAAAAAATAATGATGCACGTCCTGATGAAACTAAAAACGATTATCCTGCCAAAATTCAAGAAATTATCCAAACCGTCAACAGTGCCAGTGAAAAGCTTACATATTTGGGAGGATATGAACAACAAAAATCGGACGAGCAGCAGCTAGCTGTTTACTACCATCAGATGCAGCTAGAAATCGCAACCCAAGAACAGGAAACAGCACTCAAGATTCCAGAGGTTAATAAACTATTTGATAGCTGGCCTTTGCGGTTGTATCCTTCACAGATTTTAGAGTCTGATACTACTTATGAACGTAAACCTTTAAAAATTTTTCTGGCTCCTCCGAAAGTAGGATTTGATCAGTTTGACCATCGAGAAGAAGAATTCGCTACTGATATCGAGTTAATGGTAGCGGAGGGATTACGAAATTTTCTCAGTAAATATTATTCTTTACAGAATACGGTCAGACCAACAGAGTTTTTAGCAGGAGCATGGGACAGTAAGCGTTTTCACAGTGAATCTAGTATCAAGGCTCTGTTTGGTATGTTGAAAACAGAGCCGATTTTAATTTTAGAGTCTGAAGCTGATGGAGATTACCTAAATTTTCGGATTGGTTATTGGGGACTGGGACAAGAGCGTTATTACTATAAAACTATATCTCGGATATCTTACAGAGAAATTGTTGAACAGTCGGCAAAAAACCGCGCCTATGAGTGGAAAATTATCCGAGATGAATTAATAGCGCAAGGAGAAAAATTAGAGGAAATTAATTACTTAAGTAAAGATAGTGCCAGTAATTTAGCAATCTTAGAAAAAGAAGAAAAATGGAGAGCCAAGGGAGTTGATGTTAGTAAATTATCCTTACGATATCAAATTAATCATCAAGATTTAGAACAACTTAGCCAAGTTTTAATTACCTGTCATTGTCTAGTTGCTGGTTGGATAGCAGATATTTATCACTTGGTTCATCATGATGTACCTCCCCTACTACCAGATTTACTGCCGAGTTTGCTCAAGAGCCAGATTGACTTGCAATCACTGCAAGCGATCGCTTCCGGATACAAACAAGTTTATCAAGCTCTAGAAGAAAAACATCGTTACTGGATTCCGGAGTTAGCGTTGCAATTAGCTCAGAGTTTATCGCATCTGAGCGATCGCTCTTTAGCAGAAGAACAATTAGAATACTCTATTGGCACATGGTTAGAATTGCACCAAGCACCACAACTGCAAGTTAATAATCTAGTTGAGGCGGTACGAAACGCAGCCACCACCGCAGACACACCATATCTCCAAAAACTTAAAGAATACTTTTCAGCAGTTGGTGATAGTCAGGGTATTAACGAAGTCGAAGAAATTTTATACGCGATCGCCGACTCCCGACACTCACGTCAACTAAAAAATGCTTATCTTAGCCACACCTTAACCGGACATACAGGCAAAATTTCATCTGTCGCCATCACTGCGGATGGACAGATTTTAGTCAGTGGGAGTGCAGACAAAACGATTAAAATCTGGAATTTGCATACTAGAAAAGCAATTCGCACCCTTAAAGATGAATTCGGAGAAGTTTCATCGGTTGCTGTGAGTCCCGATGGCAATTTCCTGGCTGTTGGCAGTTGCGAACATCCCAGAAGTAATGTTAAAGTCTGGCATCTGTCCACTGGAAAACTACTGCACAAACTTCTGGGACACCAAAAACCAGTGAACTTTGTAGTGATTAGCCCAGATGGAGAAATTTTAGCTAGTGGTAGTAACAAAATCAAGATTTGGAACCTCCACAAAGGCGATCGCATTTGTACTTTATGGCATTCTTCTCCTGTTCACGGTGCGGCGATCAGTCCCGATGGTAAAATCATCGCCAGTGCTAGCAGCGATAAAAAAATTCGCTTATGGAACTCGCGCACAGGTGAGCCACTACGCACTCTCAACGGACATAAAGGCGAAGTGTACTCAGTTACTATCAGTCCAGATGGACAAACTCTATTTAGTGGTAGTGCTGACAAAACCATCAAAATTTGGGAACTTGAAACCGGGAAGATACTGCATACCTTCACTGATCACACAGATGAAGTGAAATCAGTTGCAATTAGTCCAGATGGACAAACTCTATTTAGTGGTAGTGCTGACAAAACCATCAAAATTTGGTGTTTGCAAACCGGAGAACTCCTACAAACTCTCCATGGACATGCAGGGGCTGTGAATTCTATTGCTGTTAGCCCTGATAGTCAATTGATTGTGAGTGGTAGTTCAGATAAAACCATTAAAATCTGGCAGATAGGTTAGTCAATTGTCATTTGTCATTCGTCATTTGTCATTGGTTAAATCTCAATGTTCTAGTTTCAAACCTCAAATTTCAAGTTTCAACCTCAAAGATAATTGTAGGTTGGGTTGAGCGATCGCTCAACCCAACAAAGCCTGGAGAATGTTGGGTTACTCTGCGTGACAATACACATGCACAACTGGATTTGGAGTGATTTTATAATTTGTGTGTACACCGTAGAGACCTCTTGCATGAATACAAAACTTACCCTCATCCCCTAGCCCCTTCTCCCAAAATTGGGAGAAGGGGAGCCAATTTCAAAGTCCCTCTTCCATGTTTGGGAGAGGGATTTAGGGAGAGGGCAAAGATTCATGCAAGAAGTCTACTGATAACTGATAACTGATAAGAGGAGTGAGTAAAATGAGTCGTCGGTTATTAATAACTGGTGGTGCGGGATTTATTGGCTCGAATTTTGTGCATCATTGGTGTCAAAATTATCCTAGTGAGCGGGTGGTAGTTTTAGATGCTTTGACTTACGCAGGAAATATTGCCAACTTAGCAGGGTTGGAGAAGCAAGATAATTTTCGTTTTGTCCAAGGAAATATATGCGATCGCTCGTTGCTCAATCAACTACTAGAAACAGAGAATATTGATACTATTGCCCACTTTGCCGCCGAGTCTCATGTCGATCGCTCAATTTTAGGCCCCGGTGCTTTTGTCGAAACTAATGTAGTGGGTACATACACTTTACTAGAAGCTTTTCGTCAACACTGGCAAACAAATTCTTTACCTACAAACTACCGCTTTCTGCATGTTTCTACTGATGAAGTTTACGGTAGTCTAAATCCCAATGACCCACCTTTTAGTGAAACTACTCCCTATAGCCCCAATAGTCCCTACTCTGCATCAAAAGCTGGTAGTGATCACTTAGTTCATGCTTATCACCATACTTATGGCCTACCAACAATTATCACGAATTGCTCTAATAATTATGGCCCCTATCAGTTTCCCGAAAAATTAATACCACTGATATGTATTAATACTTTAATTGGTAAACGATTACCCGTATATGGTGATGGTAAAAATGTCCGGGATTGGCTTTATGTGGGCGATCATTGTAGTGCTTTAGATGTAGTGATTCATCGTGGTATACCAGGAGAAACTTACAATATCGGCGGTAATAATGAAGTAGAAAATATCAATTTGGTGCAGATGTTATGTCAGCTTATGGATGAATTAGCCCCTAATTTACCTGTGCGTCCAGCAGCGAACTTAATTACTTTTGTCAAAGATAGACTTGGACACGATCGCAGATACGCCATTGATGCTACTAAAATTCAAACTCAGTTAGGTTGGACACCTTCAGTTACTGTTGCAGAAGGCTTGCGTCTGACAGTTGCATGGTATCTCACCCATGAGAACTGGTGGAAACCTCTATTATCGCAAGAGTATCAGGCATATTACCAAAAAAATTATGTTTTCTAAGCTTCCGCCGAATTCGTTAAATTGATTGAGAAGAAAGTTCGTAGTAAGGACTTGAGTCCTTATTTTTTAAGCACTAAAGTGCTTACTACAAACTAAAAATTCACACTTGATAAACTATCTAAGTTTGGCAAAACTATCTGCAAAATGTGAAAAGTCTGGTGACGAATTCATTTTTAGCCTGAATATATTTCGCTTTTCAGCTTTTTGTTTTGTTGAACCTTGAACTTTAGGTGTTGAGATTTGTAAAATTATCTCCAGCAACCAAGGAGCAAAACGCTGACACCAAACTACCAGATAGCTTTGCCATCCAACCAAAATTTCCGATGAGTCTTTTTGTAATCCGCATACAAATGCTTGAGCTACTCGTTCGGGAGTCATCGGCATTATCCACCGAAATAACTCTAAATCGCGCACCATGTCAGTATCTGTCAGAGTAGGTAATAATGCTATGACTCGGATCTTGTATTGAGCAAGTTCGCGGCGTAAAGCTTGGGTAAAACCTAACAGTGCAAACTTAGTAGCTGAGTAAGTCGCCATCGTCGGCGCAGCGACTTTCCCCATCAAGCTGGAGACATTAACTATTGTTCCTTCTTCCCGATTTGCCATACGTCTGGCCATCATATGAGTCAGGGTATAAGTCCCCAATATATTGAGAGAAAGTTCCTCTTGAACTTGAGGTAATTTCGATTGCAAAAATGAGTTTTGGTAGGCTACACCTGCACAATTTACCAGTAAGTGGATTGGGCCATAACTACGCCAAAGTTGGGCAACAGCAACATTGACAAAGGTTGGTTTCGTCAAATCTAAGGCCATGATTATGGCTTCTGAACCTATTGTTTCGATTTCTTGAGCGACCTCTGCTAACTTTTGGCGATCGCGTGCCACTAAAATCAGCCGTTTCATGCCTTTTTGCGCTAATTCCAGAGCAATGGCACGTCCAATACCGCGGGAAGCTCCAGTAATAAGAGCGACCTTGCCTTGAATATTCATGGATTTTATCCTCCAAATTCTAGTCTTACCGCACCTGAACCATAGGATCACCTTCACAACTTTTCTGCATCACGGTACAGGCTAAGACAAAATTAATTCTTGAATTGCACTAAATAATCCTAAGCCGAAAATTAACTTTTGACGCGATCGGCAGAATGGATGTGGCTCATAGTTTACTCCTGTTATTGTTACTAGGATTACCAATTTTATTGCCAATACACACTTTAACAATTACCTCAATTACTAGCAATATTTTTTTATAAGAATTTCTAAATAGTTCTTAACAATTAAATAATTTTTAGGGACTATATATAGAATGAGCAATATTTTTGCAAGCAAAATAAATGAGAAAAAAGCCTAATATTGGCTATTTTTGCTGATTAATATCTAAATATCAAATCTTTCCAAGAGTTATAAGTATTTCTTAATCCTTGTTGATTAATAACCTAATTCCGTGACAATAAATTCAAATTTGTCTGAATTTTGTTAAAAAAAGAGGTTATCAAAAATATCCCCGAATTCTTGTAGACACGCTACGGGTGGCTCTAGCCCTTATTATGAGGACTAAAGTCCTCACTACAAAACTTAAGATAAAAAATTCTCTCCTGGAAATATACAGGAGAGATTTATTTTTACGAAAAATAATTATGTATTTGATCCGTGCGATCGCACTTATCAAACACAAGTAATATCACCCTGGTGTGCCAATAGTTTGTTGCTGGTGTGTTAATGCTATGACAAGGTATTTATCAAGCAAATAACGTCACCAAATGATCCTATAGTAACATTACTTAGAAGAAATGGAGACATCACCATTACTATCAGTCTTCAATCCATCAGATTTTAGGTAATTCTTGGCTTGAGTATCTTGTTTCAAATAGGCATCCCAAAAACTCACACTAGCAACTTTCACATAATTGAAGATATTTTCTTCCTGTTGTTGAGCGCCACCGAAGCGTCTGCGAACCCCCAAACCATCACCTTGTCCGCCACCGAAACGTTCTCGTAATCTCCAACCGGGTCGCCTTTGAGCTTGAGTTTGAGCTTCACCCCCGCCTTGAGCGAGTCTACCACTAAAGGAAAAGTGAGTGGCTCCTTCTATAAAAACAAGATATTTATCACCCGCAGGAGAATACTTAAATGGTTCCTCTTTCCATTCTGGCCCCTGTCCTTGAGCGCCTCTGTCTCTAGAACCAGTCATCATCATCATTGGTAGCTTGAGATTTGTCCAAGAGTTGCGAGTCAATCCCTGCTGACCGCTTCCTTGAGGAGACAGTAACAAGATTGCTCGTACTTGGGGATCTGTGAAACTTTGGCCTTTCGCTCCTCCTGGGATATCAATGGTAGCTCCGCCAATCAACTGAGCAGTATAAGCACCATAGGAATGACCACCAACACCAATACGTTGCTCATCCATCTTACCTTTCAACTCAGGTACTTTTAGCTCCAGTCTGTTCAAAGCACTAATAATAAAAGATATATCAGCAGCGCGATCTTTCCATCCTTGGGAATCGGTAAGAATTTCGCGAACAGCTTCGTTTAAGTTAGTAGATTCTCCTTGTTGCTTTTTCAAAGCAATAGAATCCGCATGGGTAGGCTGAATGCAGATATATCCTTTACTAGCCCAAAAACGGGTTAAAGCAGCGTAGTCATCTTTGGAAGCTCCGGTTCCATGAGAAAAGATAATTATGGGAAACTTGCCTTGTGCTTCTGGGTAAGAAACTTTAATGGGTATTTGACGCTGACGCCGTAAATCTCTGAGTATGAGGTTATCTGCGATCGCCACATTGTAAGAAGGCTGATTAGATGTGTATGTAGATGCTATTTGTGAGGGTTCACTTTGTGAGGTTGACGAAGATTGAGCAAACACGTGATTATTATTCAATTTAGAAGAACAAGCAGTCAGAGTCGGAGATATCAATAAAACTATTGGCATCAATAAGGCAAAACATCGGGCAATTGGCATTTTTAATAAAACTTTATTCTTCACATTAAATTCCTTAATCCAATAGATAAAATACTGACAGTTTTTGGCTCATTTCTGAATATATTTCCTCACTCTGTTATCAGAACTTGATAATTTCATATTATGAATTCAGTATTTTCAATATTGTTTTTGAACTATCACTAATTTCAGTGATATTATTGTCATTAATTTGTTCTTCTTCCTGCGTCATAGAAATTAAATTTAATTCTCTTTCTGTTATCTTTAATAAATGTTTCAACCAAGATGCACGGTAATTAAGTTTTTCTTCGCGTTTTTCAATATCTGCTAATGTTGTTAGGTTGAGGTCTATTTCCAGAGCAAAATCAGATAGCCCATCGATAAATTCCAGCATAGTGCCGCGATGATAAATATTATTGTTTTCTTCCATCACCTCTGCTTCAGAATTAGAGATTATTCCTTTGATAAATCCTAAAATCTTAGACACAGAAGTAGTTTTTTGATTTTCTTGAGTTATTTGCTCCTTAAGATGTGGAAGTGCTTCAATTTCTAGTTGAGTCTCATCTATTAAAGTTTTCAGCCAGAGCCTACGATATTCCATTTGTTCTTGTCGCTGTTTAATCTCTTGCAAGCTGCTCGAACCATAAATTCGCTCGACATTCATAGCTACCTCCGAAATTTTATTTACCTGAATTTATAGAAATAAACTTTAAATTCAAATAAAACAATTAAGGTATCCATGACCACATTTCTATTTGGATAAATCGCACAATTGGACGAGTAAATGCGAGGATAACTGGCATAGTTCTACCCTCAATTTTTGCATATCCAGACATCCCAGATTTTAATAGCTTGTCCGTTTTGGGAATCTCTACCACTACCTTGACAACTTGACCAGAATGTGGATTTGAAGATTCTACTGTTTTACCTGATTCTGCACTAGTAGAAGTTTTGTTCAATGAGTCATCAGTTGTTGTCACAGGTTGAATTGAAACTACACGACCAATCAAAGGTTCATTTGGATATGCAGATAATTTAACTTCAACCTTCCCATTAGATATGATTTCGCTTAGTTCATATTCGGGTATTTGGAGTTCTCCATAAATATTACGAGAATTTTCTACAGTCGCAAATGTATCACCTTGCTCCAAATATCTACCCACTTTTTGTTGTAATTCCGAAGTTGCGATATATCCATCAAATGGCATTTTTAATATCGTACGCCTCATCTTATTATTGAGATACTTGAGTTCTTGTCTGAGACGTTGAATTTCTGCATTTGTAGCTACTACTTCCTCACGAGCAGCTTCAATTTCCTGTGGGTATGGGCCACTTTTCACTAGCTTTAAATTAGCCTCTGCTTGTCTGATATTTTGTAATTTTACTAACACATCTTCTTTGGCTTCTTGTAAACTTTGTTTTGCTTTTTCTATATCTTGCTTAATTTCTTCAGCTGTGTTAATTTCTGTCGTAGCACGTCTATCAGCATCCTCATATTGTTGTTGAGAATAAGCACCTTGTTGTAATAAATATTTAAATCTCTCAGTTTCGCGAATGCTAAATTCTGATTTACTAATAGCAGTCAGAAGTGATTTTTTAGATACTTCTATTTGTTGTTCCGCAACTTTTACTTTTTGTTTAGAAGTTTCCATTTGTTGTTTTGCAACTTCTACTTGCTGTTGAGCTAAATCCACATCTTCTTTTTTAGGAGTAGATAGCAGTTGACTCAATTCAGCTTGTTGTTTTCTTAAATCTGCTTGTCGAGAATTTATCAGCTCTTGTGTTTTAGAAAATTCATTGTTTACTTCAGGAGATTCCATCACTGCAACTACAGTTCCGGCTTTTACCCAAGTACTGTCACCACCCTTGAAAAAAACTCGTGTAATTTTTCCATCCACTTCAGCTTGCATTTGCTGTTGTTTGGAAGTTGTTAATTTAATTTGGCCACCAGAACGGTAAGAATATGGTAGTAAAAGAACTACACCACCACCAACCATAGTTAGTGCTTTTAAAACCGTACTCAACCAAGATTTACTGATTTTTTCATTTGGATATGCTGATTCTTTTGCTGATGTAACCATATGTTTTGTTAGTGAATTATTTTTGTTTTTGAAAAATCTAGATATTGGTTGGCGTAAAGCTAGCACCAACAAGGCGAACAAAATTATATAACCTGTACCATTACCTAAAAGACCTGAAAAGTTTGCTGCTAAACCATGGGCAGTAGAAGAGATAATAATAAAGAGCATTAATAATGTAAAAATTGCTGCTGCGATAAAAAATAGTTGCAGTCCTAGTTTTTGTTTATGAGATAATGATTTAGGTAAAGGACGACGGTTAAGAAGCATCTGCCAAATTAAAAAAGACCTTTGAAATAAATCAGGTGGTAGGCGAAAATAAGCAGTTGTCCATACATAACCATCAGAAGGCCAAAGAGGGCTTGCATCTAGTAAAAAATCTATAAAGCTAGCATGAGCAAGCAGAAGCGCATAGTTGCTTAATTGTGTTCCTGTTTCACGATGAAAGTACCATATCAAAATGCTCCAAACAAATAAAACAGGTCTGGCGATTACAGGAGTTGCTAATGTCCACAGTTGTTTTGATCGCTGGAGTTTCCATATCGCCTCTCTATCAATATAAAAGCGGGGTAAAAATCCACCAGCGAGAACCATACCAAATTTGCTAACTGTGCCACCATAAGATGTAAAAACAACGCCCTGAGCCACCTTAGCTGTTAGAGATGCAAGAATGAGATTAAATATATAAGTTGCTAAATAAGACCATGACTTGCTGACATCAAGATAGTCAGACCAAAAATCAAATTGATTATGAAATAAAGTTAAGAAAGCGATAGGAATACCAGGTATTAATCCCCAAATTAAGATTTTAAAGAATATGCCGAAAGGTTGAAAAATATTTTTCAGGATTGCAAAAAAATGATGAGGATGGTCAGCATACCATAAATAAATTTGCTCTTTTCTATTTTTCTTTTCTCTGTTAGAAAATTTAAAATTAGATGATGTTCTAGCAATTTCTTGACCTCTGATATCTGGTAATGGTAATTTTGGCTGTAAACCATTTTGTATATTTTCTGTACTTGTAAATGATTCGAGCAGATTAAATTCTGCTATTTGATGAGTAAATTGCAAAAAATCTGTCTCAGTAATCAGAACATGAAAACGCGATTTAAATTTGTCTACAATTTCCGCAGCAGTAACTATTCCATTCATTGATTGACAGAGAAAATATTCTTCTAACCCAAATTCAAAAATTTGTTCAGAGTCTGGAACTTTAACTTGATAACATACAGATTTTTTCCCTACTTCGGGAATTCTTTTGATTTCTAAATCTTGACGCCAGCGGTTTTCTAATGGTTTATACATGAGAAGTAGTAAGTCAGAAATCGGAAATCGGAAGTACGGTTTTGTAATGGGGATTTAAACCCCAACACAAAACAAGCAACCCTTAAGGTGAAGTTGGAAGTAGGAAGCCAGAAATCGAAAGTTGTTACTTCCGACTTACGACTTCCTACTTCCGACTTCGTGAAAAATACTTTTTACTCCATGTAGCCAAGCATTTGTAGTTGAGCAATAATTTGTTGCTTTTCGTCTTCACTAATATCACCTGTTGCTGAATTTATTTCTTCACCCGTAACAGTAGACACACCAATTTTTACTGGTTTGAAATCCATATGAGATTCAGTAAAGAAATCTTCAGGTACGTAACCTTCAAAATCTGCTGGAACAGGAAGATTAAGACTATATAATAAGGCTGCTGGAACATCTACAACATTTTGACGCTTTCCTTCATAGTTGGATTTAATTCCATATCCTCCTGCTAAGAAAATACCTTCAGGATGGTGAGTTCCTGCTGGTGTGTCGCGTGGTTCAAGCGCAGGTTCGTAATTTTTGATCGAGACAAAACCATAATCGCGTAGCACTAAAGTCAAGTCAGGTGCTTCATGCATAGCACCACCAGAATAAACATCTTCTCGTTTATGAATTGCTTGGATAATCCTTTCTCCTGTGTTTGGATCTCGGAAATTCTCCAAATCACGAATCAGTTTTTCTCGGAAGGCTTCGTATTCTGAAGGATGAATACCTGGATTTCCTGGTTTTTCAGCTACACGAATTGTGATACCGTTGCTGGAGGGAGTACGACAGTATGCGAGAGTTTTATCCCAATCTAGATTGGCAAACCAACTTGATTCACGTCTATTACTAGCTTGGGAATCGTCTGTTTCCTTCCATACCAGATAACCTTTTTCGTGCAGAAAGGTATTGATGCGAACCACTTCTGTTGTGGCTGTAAAGCCATGGTCTGAGGCCATAAATATTTGAGCTTCAGGGCCAGCAAGTTCTACCAAGCGTTGAATATAAGTATCTAACTTGCGGAAATACTCTAGACACAGTTCCCGCATCCGTTTTTCCCAAGGAGAAGGATTAGCGCTGATCAAAGCAGGATCGAGAAACATCCAAATTTGGTGCTGGAGTTTGTCTACACCATCAAACAATACTGCCATCAAATCGGGATTATCTTCTTTGAGAAGTTTCTCGGCGATTCGGAACCACTGTTCATCGCGGGGGATGTGATAGCGAACCCAGTTTTCTAAATCCTCATCACTCATCACCTCCAAAGTTTGTTTTTCACGGTCAAAGTCCCAAGCTAATTCCTTGGGATCAAAATCTGGAATTTCCTTGAGGCGATCGTACAAATTTGGTGGAGTTGTGTTGCGACGTAAGTGTTTCCACGGAACAAAACCTGGTACTAAAGCTCCATTAATAGGTAGGGGTGGAGCAGTGAAGGGAAAGTTTAAAGCTACAACAGTGCAATTTTGCCGACTAGCGATCGCCCAAATAGTTTCTGTCCGAATATCTCTAGCATCATATAGCGTAAAATAAACGTCTTGGGCTTTTTCTTCAGTACGAATAAAATCATAAACACCGTGATTTCCCGGTGTACGACCTGTCATAATCGAAACCCATGCCGGAGGAGTCAAAGGATTAGGAGTAGAAAGCAATTTCGCCCGCGCACCATTTTCAATAAATTGTTTCAAAAAAGGCATCGTCACACCTACTTCCGGTAGGTCGCGGGTCATTTCATTGATCACGGTAAAAGTCGCGCCGTCTAAGCCAATAAATAGTGTTTTTGTCATACTCCTCCGTTTAATTGCTTAGAAACAAAATTCACGATCTGCTCTAAACTCAGGTCATCAACATAGCGACTATCCTGCATCAATAATTGAGCAAACCCGAATTTCTGCTTGAAATGGTCTTCTATAGCAACAACAAAATGAATGATATCGATAGAAGCAAAGCTGAGGTCTGCGACTAACTTGGTTTCGAGACTGATCTCATCTGATTCCAAATCCCAGTCTTGGATAATGTCTTCAAGAATCTCAATAATTGTTGATTGAATAGGAGAGTCTATAGTTTGCATAAAGAGAAATTAGTCATTGGTCATTGGGCATTGGGCATTGGGCATTGGGCATTGGGCATTGGGCATTGGGCATTGGGCATTGGGCATTGGGCATTGGGCATTGGGCAACAAGTTCTTAATTTTGACTTTTGACTTTTGACTTTTGACTTGTTTTGTCCCCGATCCCTAGTATTGACAGATCGCTAGGACTTGGCGATCGCTGTAACAAAGTTGGACGACAAATGATTCACCGTTATAGTTAACAGTGATCCACTGTCCATCGCTGGAAATATGGGTGATTAACCATTGGGTCAGATCGTTTTGCAGTCCTTTACCTAGTGCTTGAGCTACCGCTTGCTTTGCAGACCACAGTCCAATCATGTCACTGTGCTGTAGTTGGGGAAGTTGTTGTAGTTCGGATTCACTGAAGGTAGTAGCAATTAAATGATCGGTATGCATAGAGTCAAAATGCTCGATATCAATACCGATGGATTTTTCTGAGTGCGCGATCGCTGCGACTACAAAACCTTGAGCGTGACTAATGGCAATGTTTGGTAAAACTCCCGCCATCGCCTCTAATTCTGGACAACGGACAACAAGTTTACCTGTGGTAGTGCTGATAACTTCTATATCAATCGGGGCAAGTTGCAAATTAAAGTTTTGCTTTGCCCACTGACGGATGGTATCTTTAGCAGCAATGCAACCAATCAACCAGTCCGTACGTTCTGTCCCTTTTTGTAGTAGATTGTACCAGAAATCTCGTTCTGATTCATTAAGCATCAAATGTGCTAAAACACGTTTCCAAATACTCCAAGAATCATCAAGAAAATGCTCCGGGAACGGTTCAATCCGTCGTATGATCAGTTGAGTTTCTGCTTGCAGCCAAGCATCTGATAAGTAAGCAGTTTGGGGATGCAAGCGACATTGGTAATATCTGTGTGGCACACTGAAGTAGCGATCTTGCCATCCTTCCAAGCGAGCGATGACCCGACCTGTGGTATCAAGAAAATCAAAGCTCGCTTCAGTTTGCCACTCACTAGTAAAACGCATTAAGCCGCGACATAATACCGCACTGTTGGGTGGTAGGGGTGAGACATACTGATGAAATGCCCGTACTTGGAAAGGAAAAACATTAAAATCAGTGCCAAACTGCTCTGAAACCCAGTACCCGACTAATTGTCCAGCAGCATCAAGTAAACCTGCATCGATTTGGAAAACTGGCTGTTGGGTATGACTAAAGAAATCTTCAATGGCGATCGCTTCTAAATCAGCTTCGATACCCTGCAAACCCCATTGGCGAATGTGCTTTACACCTTGGAAACGCGGACCATGGAACATCCCCGTACAGTACAAATCGGTATCAGACCAGCGCGAAGGTGCAGGTCGCTCAAGGTGAAAAGGTAGTGGTGCTATTAATTCTGGAAATTGATGTGCTAGACGGACATGACCCTCAAATACCAAGTGATCGATAGTACTGCTTTCCCCCACTTGAAACAGTTGTACTTTGACTTCCCAAGTTTGCGGATCTGGTTGGGGTTGTAATTGTGCTTTGATTTTGAGAGTGAGATCACCACGATCAAGAGCCAGCCAGCGATAACCACGCAGGTCGTAAAGTCCAACTACAACTTTATCTTTACCCAGCAAATAAACTGCCGCTTCTGCGAGGGTTTCCATACTCACAGTGAACGGAATCACAGGTAGGGGAAACAAGTCTAAACGCCTCTGAGATACTTGACCGCCAATAGTATGGTCGTAGAGAAAAATATCTCGCTGCATATCAAAGCGACGTTGACAGTCAAGATACTGGTGATCGTGTTCTAGAATCTCACCTAATAGGGGGAAAGCTTGATCAAATCTGGATGTTTGCCAATTATTGATATCTGGCAATGGTAAAGACGTATTGACAAAATCATCAATTACCCCATTGTCTACACCAGCCAGGTGAGACTGTAGCGCGCTCATCACCCGTGCTTGACTATCAAGGAATTCTTGCATCAAGTCAAAGTGATCTAAAACAATTGATAAGCGCTGCTCTTCTTCAAGAGGAGGCGGAGAGGAGCCAGTGCGTTGCTTTGGTTCCCAAAGTTGTAGCACCTGGCGTTGGGAGACGCGGGGACGTGGGGATAGTTCATCTGTCAACCCAGGAGATTCAAATTCTTGCGACGATGGCTCCGCGTCTTTTTGATCAGGTTCTGGTAGTTGAATCGCAGGTGGGTTGGGTGGAGTTGATGCGATCGCACCCAAATTAGAAGCAGATCCACTTTTGCTTGTTTGCAATTTTTCCCGGACATGATTGACAAAATCGGGTTGCAACTGCATAATCGGCATTGTTAGTTCCAGAACCGGGCTAGATTTTTGGGTTTCCCCAACTTGCATTGTCGTATCTAGGCTTATAAGGTTAACTTGTCGGTGCAAGTACAACGCGCTTGTATCCACACCATTACCATTGATAAACAACCGTCCTAGCAAATGCTGAATTTGTTCCAATCCTGATGATCGTTGACTGTTGCTGGCTATGGCTTGGTGTTCTCGACCATGAAGAATATCACTGACAAAGCCAGTCAGATTACTACTAGGCCCAACCTCAATAAAGTTTTTCACTCCGCTTTCATAAAGTTGGAGAACTGTTTCTCGAAAGCGCACCCGACTAGACCACTGTTGTGCTGCTAACGCCCGAATTTCTCCCGGTTCATCAGGAAAAAGTGCCGCAGTTGCACAACTATAAAGAGGTGTGTAACTAGAATTAATCTCCAAATTATTGTAGAATTCCAAAAAAGCATTCCCTACAGGTGCAAACAAGGGTGTGTGATAAGCACGGTCAAAAGGTAAACGGGTACAGATACCACCGATTGCTTGTAACTGACTGGAGACTGCATCAATATCATTGACACTACCAAATAGAACCACCTGATTGGGACAATTGTCCATCGCCAAATGTAAGCGCCCATCAAACTCATCTAATATTTGTTGCAAAATCTCAGGTGCGATCGCCCCAACCGTCAAAAGTGCGCCCTTGGGAATATTGTTTCCCACCTCTAAATCAAAGTAAATCTGATTGAGATGGCGCATTTTGGACATTAATTCCATCCGATCAGACAAGCGAACAGTACCAGAAGCAATTAGTGCTGCATTCTCCCCTGTGCTATGTCCCACCATGACATCACAGTGAACACCCAAATTACATAGCAATTCGTATAATGCCATGCTGGCAGTAAACACTGTTTCCGAACCGACATCCATACCAAATAATCGTTGCTGGGCATGGTGACGTTCTGTTTGGGTTAAGCTGGTGGGTGGGAGAAAAATCAGCTGGCTGGGTAAACAAGCTCGTCTCTCACTAAAGGTCGCGTCTAAGAAGTCAAACCACTCGCGTACTTGCGGGAAATAAAGACACAAATCAGCCAGCATCTGGGAATATTGCGACCCTTCACCAGGAAATATAAAAGCCGTCTTGCCAGGATTGACATTGGCGTCAACTTCTGCATAGTAAATACCGTTGCGAGTTTGCAGTCGGCTTTTTGCAGAATTTTGTAATTTCTCAACCGCTTGGCGAAGTTTTTGCTGTAATTCTGGAATGTCTTTGGCAACTATAGCCAAACGATGGGAAGCGATAGATTGAGTTGATAGGGTGTAGGCAATTTCCGCCAGACTTATTTGAGAATGGTTTTGCAGAACTTGTTGAATTTGGTGAATAGACTCTAGCAAAGCTGCTCGATGCTCACCGGAAAACAACAGCAATTCTGTAGGCCATTGTTGATGCAATAACTTGGTTGATTGTACAGCTTGGCTGGGATACTCTTCTAAAACCGCATGAGCATTAATCCCACCAAAACCAAAAGAATTGACACCCGCCCGTCTCGGTGTAGAGCGATCGCCATGAATCCAAGGTCGTGCCTGGGTATTGATATAAAAAGGAGTTTTTTCGATTTCTAGGGCAGGATTAACTTCATCACACAGGGTTGGTGGTAAAATTTTATGGTATAATGCCAACGCCGTTTTGATCATCCCTGCGGCACCAGCTGCGGGAATGCAGTGACCAATCATTGATTTCACAGAACCCAAAGCACATTTAGGTAGTTCCTGACGTTGACCAAAAATTTGGGTCAAGGAACAAACCTCTGTTTGATCTCCTAAAGCAATACCTGTACCATGGGCTTCAATCATGCCAACTGTAGTCGGGTCAACACCACATTCTTGGTAAGCACGTTGGAGAGCTAGTACTTCCCCTTCCAAACGCGGTGCTAAAAGTCCCAAAGCCTTACCATCACTGGAACTACCCACACCTTTGATCACCGCATAAATGCGATCGCCATCTTTTTGTGCATCGCCTAACCGTTTCAAAACTAAAATTCCCAAACCTTCGCCCAGCAGCGTCCCACTCGCCTCACTGGCAAAAGGCTTAATATGGCTGCGAGACAAAGCGCCCAACTGACAGAAAATCATGTTAATTTGCGGCGGTGTGGAAGCATGAACACCTCCCGCTAAAACCATGTCACAGCGATCGCTTAATAACTCTTTCATCGCCAGTTCCACAGCAATCAAAGAAGAAGCGCAAGCTGCATCAATAATGTAATTAGGCCCCATCAAGTTGAGGCGATTAGCAATGCGACCCGTAATTACATTCGGCACTAGTCCCGGTGCCATCTCCGGCGTGAAAGGTGGTAAGCTCGCTTTTAGCTGTTTGCGAATCTCATGTAAAGTATTTTCATCTAAATCTGGATGCAATTGCCTTAGTAAATCCAACGTCTGATCTACAATCTGACCATGTTGCAACAGCGTATTGTAGCCCCGATTAATATAAGTCCCACGACCCAGAATAATACCTGTTTTTTCTCGGTTAAAAGGGCGATCAATATAGCCAGCATCTAGCAGCGCTTCCCACGCCAGTTTAAGAGCCAGAAAATGATCTGGTTCCCCACCATCCACCGAACTCGGCATAATCCCAAATTCTAGAGGATTGAATTCCGCCAAATCTCCTAAAAAACCACCTTTGCGAGTGTAAATGCGGTCATTTGCCGTTGAATCAGGGTCAAAATAAGGCTTTGCCCATTGATCAGATGCATCCCGAACAGCATTAACCTGATTTAAGATGTTTTGCCAGTATGTACGCAGATCCTTAGCTCCAGGAAATAAGGCAGACATACCAACAATGGCAATGTCGGGAGATGAATTTGACACAATCATTATCATGTCCGCTTAAACATTTATGCTATCCGTTGAGGGTGTGGGGGGTAAGGGTGTAAGGGTCAGCCTTTTCAAGGTGGGTAAAAATCTTCACAAAAATACCGATTTTTGGTTTTTTCACCTTCGTGTCTTGGTGTCTTGGTGTCTTGGTGTTTCAAAAGTCGATTTTTTAACCACAAAGACACAAAGAAAAATACATCACACCTTGAAAAAGTTGACCCTTACACCCCCACACCCCTAGTTTTCGCTAAACGATTCAGAGCAGTGTTGCAAGTACTCTCAATATCCTTGAGATGCAAGCGTACATAGCCGTTTTCATCGATAAAAACAGCATCGTAATTTAGGCTGTGATCATCAAAGTGATTGACTCGCAAGGTAATCTGGAGTGGGCTATGGGGTATTGATTGACCAAAACGCTTGACACTTCCAAATCGGGAAGGTAAAGCTGTAGTTCCCCGTTGCGATCGCGCCCACACAATCGCTAACTGAGGAGCCACATCAATCAAGCCAGGGTCAAATAACCAATCAGCCACTGGTTGAGTGTTCAACCACGCCGTCGGTCGGCTAGGTATAACATGGGCATCAATACCCACATTATTTACCCGATCAATGGCTGTGATTAACTGGAAACGTTGACCATGAAACAGGTACGTATCATACGCTACAGTCGGTTGTAGCTTTTGTCCGGAAGATAATAGTAAAATTTCGCTTGCCAATGGTTCTTCTAGTTGTGGACGCAGAATCACAGAAGCTCGATAAAATGGCAGATTGAGTTCTGGATCAACGATTTCTGCTGCTACCTGTAAGGATTCAGAGTCAGCATGGCTAGAAGCACGAGCCTGAAATAAAACTTTTTTCCCTGCTTCCGTATCCAGTACCAAACCCCGCAAAGCTCTGAGTTGGCAAACTTCTGTGACTTGCCATTCCGGCCAAGCTGACTGGACAAATTCACTGAACCACTCCAAAGCAGCCGCCGCCGGGAGAACGGGTTTACCATCTAAGCGATGATCTTCTAAATAGGGGTCACTGGCTAGGGAAAAGGTATGTTCAAGGGTGACAGTCCCATTAGGTTGCAGCTGGGGTGGAGATGGTAATAAAAGATACGGAAATTTATCCCTTATCCGTTCCCCATTCCCCGTTCCTTGTCCTCCTTGTCCCCCATGTCCCCCTTGTCCCCCATGTCCCCCTTGTCCCCGTGTCCCCGTTCCCCGATCCCCGATCCCCGTTCCCTGATCCCCAATCCCCGATCCTTCGTAGGCTTCCCAAGGCCCTTCCCCTGCAACTACCTCGGCTTCACCTTTGGGTCCGTAATACAATTCGTCAATAAAAAACTGACGACCTGCGGCTAAGGGGATGGGAATTATACCACGTTCTCGGAATTTATTTTTAACTTCTTCCGAAGCCATCCCAGTTGTATCCCAAGGTCCCCAGTTGATCGCCACAACCCGCGTATTTGACCAAGAGCGATCCATACGCCAAGCAAAGCGATTCATCACTTCATTTGCAGCAGCATAATCAGATTGACCGCGATTACCATAGCGCCCCGCAACAGAGCTAAACAAGACAAGCAATTTCAGGGATTCAGGTCTGAGATCGCGGTACAACAAAAAGGTACTATCTACTTTGGTATCAAAAACCCGTTCTAAAGATGCAAAGCTTTTGTCAGCAATGAGCTTGTCTTCGATGATACCAGCACCATGAATCACGGCATCTAAGCGACCGTAACGGTTATAAATACTGTTAATTACAGGACTAAACTCTTCTGCATTTCTGACATCTACTGCAAGATACTCTACCTGAGCGCCAGCTTGACGAAACTGTTTGAGGTTGTGAGCAACGGCGCGATCGCGTAACAAATTCTGTAGTTGTCGCTCTATCTGGATTGGTGTTGGGGTTAAACCCAAATTCCGCGCTTTTTGCAGTAATACTCGCCGCAGTACGGTGATATCTTCAATACCTGCGGTTTCTGCGGTTTCTGCGGCTGGCTCTGCGGCTCTTCCTGTAATCACCAGTGTTAAGCCATATTTTGCTAAATCATGAGCAATTTCGGCAGTAATTCCTCTAGCTCCGCCTGTGATTAATACTACCCATTTCTGATTTAGAGTTAGCTGTGCTGGTTGATTTTCCTTTGTCAAATTCGCTGTTACAGTTTGGAAAATGGTTCGTTCGCCTTGGGGATAGCCGATTTCTAAACGACCATTACTGAGTAACTCATTGACAATATGCTCTGTAATACTAGCAGGAGATAGGCTGGTGTCAAAGTCAATGGCTTTGGCTCGAACTCCAGACCATTCAGTCACCAAGGTTTTGAGGAAACCAGTATTACTACCGCCTGTAGGTAAACCAGAACCATCTTCACCTTGACGACCGAAATATCCTCCCAGTAAAGAAGCTGCTACTACGCAACCCATCTGTTTTTGTCCTGCTTGTTGCAAGTCAGCAGCACACAGATGTAGTAATTGAAATAAACTCTTGCAGTGAATCTGGGTGATTTGTCGCCACCCAGCGAGAGTTTCAGGTAGATCAATGGTAGCGAGGGGAGCAAGATGGACAATTCCGGTAATAGAACCGTGAAGTTGTCGTAATTGAGCGATCGCCTGCTCTAGTTTTTCTGGTTCAGCTAAGGTAGAAGTGTTGAGGATGGCTGTGGTGGCTCCTTTTTGTTGTAATGCTGTGGCAACATGGGAAGCTACTGATAGCCCATCTTCAGTAATCAAAAACAAACCCGTAAGCGAAGCAAGCTGCTGTGAGGGTAAAGCTTCTAACTGTGATTGGATCACGTAGCGTGGGATGCTTGCAACTGAGTGAGAGACTTTCCCAGGCCGTTCTCCTGTGCTGATATTGCCAGAATTTGTTCAACAATACTGTTGAGGGATTTCACACGGGTCAAATTTTCCATGCGTGTCTGTACACTAGCAGCTAGGGACTGGGGTAAACTTTTTTGCAGCGCTCCTAAGACTTCGACTCGCTTAATCGAATCAATACCCAATTCTGCTTCTAAATCTTGGTCTAATCCCAACATATCTATAGGGTAGCCTGTGCGATCGCTCACTAGTTGCAATAAAGTTTGAGTGAGTTCGGCTTGATTTAACGATTCACCGACAGATTTAGTCGAGATACTTGCAGTCGCCGTCGGTTGGAGATTTTCTAAGATTTGATCGACAATCCCGTTAAGAGATTTGACTCTGGTCAACTGTTCCATTTGCTGACGAACACTATCTGCAAGCTTTGGTGGTAAAGCTTGGTTGAATGCTCCCAGAATTTCGACTCGCTTGATTGAGTCAATACCTAGTTCTGCTTCCATATCTTGGTCAAGTCCCAACATATCTGCGGGATAACCTGTGCGATCGCTCACTAGTTGCAATAAAGTCTGAGTTAAACTGGCGCGATCGCTCAAGGGCTGAGTAGAAGATAATGGTGCTGGTACTTGTTTAACTATTATCTCCTGCACTGGGGTCACTGGTTGTGGTGGTGCAACATGTGTGGTAGGTTGTGTTCCAGATAAACTCTGCTCTTGCTTAATGTTACTGTTAGGTATCAAAGCATGGGCAGAACCGTTTTTTGACTGAACAACGACAGGTTGTGGGGCTATTGGTAAATAATTTTCTGGTTGTCTGCGCTGTGGGATGGGAGTAGTAGAAGGCGCAGTTGTAGTAAGTAACTGACTCATCACCTGTTCTTGGACTGCCAGGAATTTCCGCATAGTTTCTTGGTAAGCTTGGTAGGCTTGCAAGATACCTGTTCCTATTGCTGGCTGATTTTGAGGTGTGTTTGCAGGAGCAGGAAAATGCGCTGAATTACCATTTAGATTGGATTGCATAGCTGGTTGATTCATAGGGATTTCTGGTTTTTTGGTATGAACTGGGGATTTTGATGATTCAGATAGTGATGCGATCGCAGCTGTTTGTTGATTCAAGGGTGGTAATTTACCTGTGTAACCAACTGTTTGATTTTGTGGTCTAGCACTACCGCCATTAATTAACCAAGCTGTTGCAGGTAAAGCGGGTTTTTGTGTCAACTCGACCAATTTGGATAGGTTGAGGTCTTGGACATCACGACCATCGAATAAAGCTGTTAATTTGATGTGGACACCACGAACGAACAATGTCCCCAAAGCCATCAATAAACCACGCAATCCCCCACCTTGTCCATCTAAGGACACAGCAGTATGTTCTTTTTGTGCGAGGATTTGACCGACTAGGTTAGTGAGAATATTTTTTGGACCCAGTTCGACAAAAATCCGCGCCCCATCGGCATACATAGTATTAATTTGACTCAGAAACTCAACTGATTTAAGTAAATGTCCGGTTAACTGGCTACGAATTTCATGAATATTTGAACTGTAGGGACAAGCTGTAGAGTTAGAGTAAACGGGGATGCGGGGAGAATACATGGTGACAGTAGCAATTGGCACTGCTAAAGCAGCTTGGGCAGATGCTACCAAAGCCGAGTGAAAAGCACCGGAAACTGGCAACATCCGAGCTGTGATCCCAGCAGCGTTTAAACTATCTACTACCTGTTGGACAACCCGTTTGTCTCCAGAAATTACCGATTGACGGGGAGCATTTTGGTTAGCAATCACTACTCCCTCAAAATCCCGCAGGCGCAGGAGTAAATCTTCCCGGCTAGTCTTGACTGCGGCCATGGCTCCAACAGAAGTAGCACAAGCTTCTGCCATCACCCGTCCTCTAGTTGCAGCCAAGTTCAAAAAATCTTCCCTGGATAAAACTCCCGCCGCATGGAGGGCGGCGTACTCGCCAAAGCTATGTCCACCAAGCATCACTGGCTCTAGTTCTAGCCGGGCTGCCAAATCCATGAAACCTGCTTCCACCGCACCAATTGCCGGTTGGGCAATACTGGTATCCATGAGCAGTTGGTTGTTTTGCTTTTCTGCGTCTTCGCTGTAGGAACTGGGTGGATATACGTATTGACTAAGTAACTTGGGAAAACACTGGCGCAATTGGCGATTTGCCAACTCGAAAGTGTGACGCATTTCATGGAAATACAGCCCGACTTCTCGCACCATGCCAGAATATTGTGATGCTTGTCCTGGAAACAAAAAGGCAATTTGCTGATTGGCTTGGGGGTCTGCGATGCCAAACTGAATGTGAGGCGGTAAGGTTTGGGAGTGACGATTTTCTAAGTAGGCGATCGCTATTTCCAAATCTGCTCGTAACTGTGACAAACTCTCAGCTACAATCGTCAAACAATTACTCTGACTCTTTTGTGTTTGGGCGCGTTGAGCATAACTGTAAGCAAGATCCTGTAAAGGTGGCTCTGCGCCATTACTCAAAGCTGTCAGCAGTAATTTGGCTACTTGAGCCAATGCAGCACGGTTTTCGCCACGGAAGACAAATAATTCGCATGGCCATGTATGACTTCCTGGGGCGATCGCTTGCCAATTACCTTGATATTCTTCTAAAACAGCGTGGAAATTTGTGCCACCAAAACCAAAAGCACTGACACCAGCACGACGGGGGTAATCGGGATGGGCTAGCCAGGGTTGGGCTTCTTTGGGTAGATAAACCGGGCTTTCACCATCTATGATGGGGTCGAGGGGTGTATCAACGTTCATATGGGGGGGTTTAACTTTGTGATGCAGCGCCAAAACGGCTTTGATCACACCAGCAATTCCCGCTGTACTCTTGGTGTGACCAATGGAAGTTTTGACTGAGCCGATCGCACAGGATTTGGAAGTAGCTCGATTTTCCTTGAGGATACTGATCACAGTTTCTAGCTCTGCTTGATCTCCTGCTGCTGTCCCTGTACCATGAGCTTCATATAACCCCAAGGTATTGGGTGAAAAGCCAGCTTTTTTGTAAGCACGTCTTAAAGCCCGCATTTGTCCCGCGCTTAAAGGTGCTGTCATTCCCAAAGCTTTACCATCACTGGAACTAGCGACGGCTTTGATCACTCCGTAAATGCGATCGCCATCTCGCTCGGCGTCAGGAAGGCGTTTGAGTACAACGACGGCTAGACCTTCGCTAATGGCAATTCCATCTGCTGTTTTGTCAAATGACCGCGATTTTCCCCGTGGTGAAAGAGCCTGAGTTTTGCTAAAGCAAAAGTAAGCAAAGGGACTTTGAACGGTATCAACTCCACCTGCGATCGCGACATTACTACGTCCACTTTCGAGTTCTTTAACTGCTAAATCCAATGCTGCTAAAGAAGAAGCACAAGCTGCATCAACTGTAAAGTTGTAACCACCAAAATCAAAACGATTGGCGACTCGACCTGCAATGACGTTCAACAACAAACCAGGAAAAGATTCTTCTGTCCATTCTGGTAAACGCTCCCAAACTTCTGGTGAAGTTTTGCCAACCATCCGGGGAATTTCACAACGGGTAGCGTATTGCTGACCTAAATCTGCAATTCCACCACCTGCTCCTAGAATCACCGAAGTATGCTCACGATCAAAGTTACCAGATTCGTAGCCTGCATCTTCTAAGGCTCGCCGTACTGTCTCTAGTGCCAGTAGTTGTACAGGTTCAATGGATTTTAAAGATTTGGGTGGAATTCCAAAACGTAGTGGATCAAAAGGTATATCTTCTAGGAATCCACCCCATTTAGAATAAACTTTATCTCTGGCGTTACGGTCAGGATCATAGTATAATCGCCAGTCCCAACGCTGGGCAGGAATTTCTGTAATCGCATCGACTTTGCGGAGAATGTTGTTCCAGAAGGTTTCGGGATATTGAGCTTTGGGTAACAATGTGCCTATACCAATAATGGCAATATCTGAAGGATGAGTGCTGACTTCTTCTACATCTTGTTCTACGAATGCAGATATCAACAGCTTAGTACTATTTTCCGATACATTTTGGTGTAATTCCCGGACGGTACATACTTGATTGCACAGAGTCGCGACTTGCCCGATCATATACATGCCATCAGTCAGTTGTTGTGCTTCACCCACAGTTTGCACCTGACCATCTGCTGTGCGCTGTAATCCTTTGGAGGCTATACGTAACCGTCCTAAAGTTAAATTTTCTAAAGTATCTTTGATTTCCTCTGGTGGATTACCTGCTGCCAGCATTTCTCGTCGTGTGGTGTAAAATTCTTGAGCAAAGGGAGTGACGACACAACGACTAGCATGACCAGGCCCGGTTTCTAAGTTGATTGTGCGGTTACATGCTATAGCTTGTTCTTGAAATTTCGGGACGATCGCACCACAGCTAACTGCTTCTTGGGTAAACAAATATGCTGTTCCCATCAGCACACCAATCCGCATCCCTCGTTCTACTAAGGGTGCAGCCATGGCGGAGATCATAGCTGCGGAACGGGCATCATGAATACCGCCAGCAAACAGGATATGTATGTCTGATTCTTTACCTAGTTCTACATCTGCTAACAGGGTAGCGATCATACTTTCCCAGAGAACAAAACTACTCAAGGGACCAACATGTCCACCACATTCGCGACCTTCAAAAACAAACCGTCTTGCTCCTTGTTCCAGAAACATTTTTAATAAGCGTGGGGCGGGAACATGGATATAGGTAGCAATCCCTTGAGCTTCAAAATGGGCTGCTTGATCAGGGCGTCCACCTGCAATTAAAGCAAATTTCGGCTGAAATTCTTTCACGGCTTGAATTTGTTCTTCCCGCAAGGCGTGGGAAACAAAACCCAGCATCCCAATCCCCCAAGGTCGATTACCTAATAATTGCTGGGTTTTTTGCAGTAAGCTGCGTACTTGGGAACCACGCATCAGTGCCAAAGCTAACAATGGTAATCCCCCGGCTTGGGAAACTGCATTGGCAAACTCTGCGGTATCGCTTACCCGTGTCATTGGCCCTTGCACTATGGGATATTCTGTGCTATGAGATACTGCTAAAGGTGCATTAGCATCCAAGGGACGCAGTTGTTGGGCTATTTTGAGTTGTTCTTGACTTTGTTGGAGTAATGCTTGAATCAGTTTGCCAATTGTTGGGTAGCGATCGCGGAATGTTGCTGCTAATCCTACTGCTTGTCCCATTGGCCAAGCTAGTTTTCCTGGTTCACCCCAACCGATTAAGGGTTGGGCTTGTTGCTGCCAATTTTGCACACCACCAGCAGAACCATCGTTTTCAACTTCTATTTGATCGGCAAGTTGCTGTAGGTTTGTGATGACTGGAAAACCCGGACGGGACAACACACGACAACCAGGATTGAGTCTTTCGCCCAATACCACCGCTTCTTGACCATTGAGGTTATTTAGATGACGTTGCCATTCCTGGGGTAGGGGTGATTCTGGCATCAACCAAAGTTGGTCATCTAATACTACACCAGCCGCCCCGGCGGCGCGGCAAGCTGCTGCTGTGTGAATCCCTATTCCACCTTGTACATAGACTGGTCGTGGCTGAATGCTTAAGAGTTTCTGCAATAAAATAAAAGCGGAGTCTTCACCTACCCAACCTCCACTTTCATGTCCACGAGCCACCAAGCCATCTATATTAATTTGTTGTGCGTGAGAATCTAAAGCTTGAGCTTGTTCGACATCTGTAATTTCTAATAATAGTTGACGCGATCGCGCTGCTGGCAGTGATGCGACAACTTCTCCCAATGTGTTTGGATACCAGCCACACAGGATTAACCAATGAGGTTGATTGCTCAGACGTGTTAACAGTGCATGACTTGCAGCAACCTGAGCAGCTGATAAGCGTAGCCCTATAGATTGACTAGGATTAATTAAAGCCAATAGTTGGTCTAAATTATCACTTGCTTGTTTGGGATGATGACAAAATTCTTTGTCTAGAATACCAATACCACCTGCACGGTTGGTAGCGACAGCTATGCCAGGATGGGCAAGATCAATCGGACTTATAGATAAACAGATAAATTGATTCATGATATATATTTCAGGATAAGTAAGTAATGATACCGATTAAGCAATAATACATAGATTATTTTATTGTCTTGCACAGTTAGGCACTCTTAATTAAAAATAAATTTTGTAGTATTTAACAAAATATAGTGGCAAAAGTAAAAAAAATCTCGTGTAAATACTTAACCGAAACTTTACTGAAACTAAAAATTTAAAAAACGTTTCGAGGGTACAGTATATACTGTTACTGAAACCTGGTTTTTAAAGTATGTGTGATCTTTTTGCCAAAAAAATCAAAAAAAAAATATATATAAACTCAGGTGTTGGTAAATCCACAGCAAAAGTCTTGAAAATCACCAAAATATCAAACTTGCAGAAATAACTCCAAGGGTTAGACAATGAATCAGGTAGTTACCAACAATAGTATGGAATTGACTAAGCGTCAGCATCTTGGTGTTACCGTATGGTTTACCGGCTTGAGTGGTGCAGGTAAGACCACAATTAGCAGCACTTTAGAGAAAATACTGCGTTCCCAAGGTTACAAAGTTGAAGTGTTAGATGGAGACGTGGTGCGCCAAAATCTCACTAAGGATTTGGGATTCAGCAAGAAAGATCGGGATGAAAACGTGCGCCGTGTGGGTTTCGTTGCCAGTCTACTGTCTCGCAATGGTGTGATTGTCCTGGTTTCAGCGATTTCACCGTATCGAGACGTTCGTGAAGAAATGCGGCAGCGTATTGACAATTTTATTGAAGTTTATGTGAATGCACCGCTAGATGTATGTGAACGCAGAGATATTAAAGGGCTTTATCAAAAGGCTCGCTCTGGTCAAATTAAAAACTTTACCGGGATTGATGACCCCTACGAACCACCATTAAATGCAGATATAGAGTGTAGAACTGATTTAGAAAACTTAGAAGAAAGTATATCTAAAGTTTTGGTCAAGCTAGAAGAGAGGGGCTATGTACAAGTTTACTCCCAGCATCAAACGGTTGAAGCAAGATGAACCAACAGTTTTAACTGAGCAAGAGCGATTGCAACTGAGTGCAGCTTTAGCAAAAGAAGGACGTTTCAATGAAGCTTTAGCAGAGTTGACAACAGTTCTACAAACTAATTCCCGCTCGGTTCACGCTCATTTAGCTGCTGGAAATATTTATCTGAAACAGAAACATCACCAAGAGGCTTTACATCATTTTCTGGCGGTAATACAAATAGATCCTTTGATGGCTGAGGCTCCACTAAATGTCGGACGTGTTTATTTAAAACAAGGTAAGCTGAGTTATGCTTTGGAACAATTTGAGAATGTTCTCAATTTAGATCCTAAGTCTGCGCCAGCTCAGTTGGGTATTGCTCAAGTGTATATAGAGCAAAAGCAATATGATGCTGCCATACAGAGATTGAGAATAGCTTTGAGCTTAAATCCAGAGATGTTTTTAGCTCACTTGCTGATGGCAGAAGCATATAAAAACAAAGGGAAGTTACCAGAAGCTGTCACGGAACTCAATCATGCTTTGAGTTTAAACCCTAAATTTGTGCTGGCCTATATTAAGTTGGGTCGTATTTACCTACAAAAAGAGGAATATAAAGCCGCTAGAAATGCATTTGAACAAGCGATTCAAATTAACCCGGCCATGCCTGCTGCTAGGTTAGGATTAGCAGAGACTTTGATTCAAGAAAACAAATTAAAAGAAGCTGCTGAAGTTATCAGTAATCTTCCCAGGCTTCAACGGCGAGATGGTTAAGTAGCATCAATTTAGGGTGTAGGGATGTAAGAAAAATCATATTTTTATTCCAATACACTTGGTGTTAAGGATTTTTGGTACAAAAAATTGGTCTGTAGAGGCGCGTAGCAAGATCCCACAGGGTTATTTTGCGTCTCTACAAAGGATTGCGGGCTTAACTGAACCGTATTGATTTTTATTCACCCTGATGTACGCACCTCAGTCAACCTCTAACAGGATTTTGGATGCGTGGAATTGATCTCACAGCCCCCATTCCCCTTACACCCCTATACCCCAATACGGTTCAGTTAAGGCTAAAAACTAAAACTAGCGTAGGTTGGGGAGCCAGTGCGTTGCGGGGGTCCCAAGAGTTGTAGCACCTGGCGTTTGAGGAACATAGACGCGCCCTGCGCGGCTTCTCGCAGAGTAACCCAACATTATCAAGGCTTTGTTGGGTTTCGCTTGCACTCAACCCAACCTAGATTTCTTCTTAACTGAACCGTATTGCCCTATACCCCTTTTTCAATCAGGCTATTAACCAGCTTCAAGAATCAGCATGATCTTTGCATATCTTCATTTTTTTCACTAAATTTTTCCGGTTTCAGCTTCGCAATCAATGAACCCAGTACTGCTGGGTTTTTTTTTGCTGGAGAGTGATGACGATGTTGGGGCGATCGCTTTCTATACTTGTACTACTGGCTGCATGTGGTGATCGAGTCTGGTGTAGCTTGCACAATTACAGCATTTTCTAGGGATTTAATGCTTTTGCTGCGATCGCTTTCCCATAACATAACCTATTTGTAAATTTACTATAGCAGTTTGCTATTGAGTAGAATACACTCAAATTATGCGATCGCATCAGACATATTAATAGTTGTTAGCTTTCTGAGATATTCGAGAGAAGCACACACCTCATTTTGGTCAAATTGCCATTCTGTGAACCTGTCACAAGTTTGATTGACATATAATTTTAGTGAAACTACGTTTAACAAGGATTTGATAACTGTGCGTAATGATTTAAAAGATTTAGAAATAAGTCTCAGTGAACTGCAATATTTGACGAATTTACCTGTTAAGGATGAACTAGTAATTATTATTAAACCTATCAAGAAAACACTCCAAAGTTTCATCGATGAAGCAAAAGGTCCAGAGGGGGCTACTACGATCTTTATCGGTATTACTATATCATTCGTGAGCTATCTTGCATTTGATGTGCTAGCTAAAAGTTTTATGAGTGAAGCATTCATGCCATCTTGGCTTTTATTTATTGTGTTTGTTGGCGTCAGTGCTGCTCTCACACAATTAATATTATATCTGATTTGGAAGCAAAAAAATAGACTAGTAAAAACTAACATTACACCTTCCCTTCAGACACTATTAATGGATGTTGATAAATATAATTCTGTAATTAAAGCAATAGATATAAATGATCAAATAGAAGCAGTTGGTAATGTCGGGGTAACTATCAAAGAAAGAAGTAAGGTTATAGAAGCATTACAACTCACAAAAACTGATCTGATCCGTGCTTTAAGGACAGAAAGAATTTTGCGAGAAAATCGGAATTTTATTATTAGTAACTCTGAACTATTTATGAATAATTTAGCTGCTTTAACAGCAATGCAAGTACCGGAACAAGCGAGTGAACATGGAAGGTTATTAAATGAGGCTTTACAGATTGCCTTGGATGTTCAACATGAGATGAAACGTTTACAGAACCAGCATTAAATTTTATACATATAGCCAAATTACTTCGTAAATACTGATACCTCCTAAGCCATTACTCAGTGTTAAATTAACCACCAAAAAATATCTGAGATTAGTGTTATTTTTTTCAATGTATTTCTAATAAAAGACAACATATTCTGATGAAACAGACGCAAGCTAACTTATGCGTTTATTTCAGATTTTTTTTGTAATTAACCGTCCTATTTTCCTGTTTGTCTTATTGTTCTCTGTAGATGGAAATGAAGAACCTTGGATCGTTAGGGAGCATCTATGAAGAACAATGAAGGCGATCGCGGCAGTGGTAGATTTAATTGCTAACCAAATGAACCACAATCCATCTAGGTATCCATGATGGTAAAAGCTATTGTTTGGGAAGCAATAGGATTTTATTTTGGCATTTTGGCAACAATTCGGATTGAATAAAAAGTATAGTAAGTTAGCAATCCGTTCTTGCACAAAATTAGCGCGAATTGCAAAATTTCCTCCCCTGGTTAGCCACAGGGGTCTTTTATTGGGAATTTAACTATAATCAGAATTACATTCTAAAATTAATACCAGAAATAGAATCAATGACATCTACTTTTCTAAGATAATATTTCAGGTAAAATGATAAATGTTACACAAATACTCGGTTGTTTTTGGCATTTTGGCATATGTGTAGATTTAAAAGCGAGTATTGTAGAGAAATCATAAATCAAGTGCAAGAGTGTCAAACTACAGGATTCCCGGAATAACCTCCGGGAATTTTTATTTTTAGCACATGAATATTATCTTGATTAGACATCTCCAATAATTAAATATGCGTCAGCCAGAATCCTTGTAGAGACGCGAAATTACCCTGCGGGATCTTGCTACGCGTCAGGGAGCATCCCAATTTTGCAAAAAGAGAGTGAAAAGACCAATTTATTCGCGATTATCTCTCGCGAATAAATGGGGGGCTGTACATCAACACAAGAATTCGAGAGAATTATTTGTGTTCAATCCCAAGATCAAGGCCAATG
>NZ_JBHFLM010000163.1:0-19051 GCF_041928655.1 Pelatocladus sp. BLCC-F211
ACGGTATAGCCTACACTCCGCAAAAATTGGGCGATTTGATAACTGGTGCGCTCATGTGTATCAGAATGACCAACAACGGCGATGACTTTGGCATGAGTCAACACGTTACGCATGGCGCTGTCGTTTTCTTTGAGGAGAGGCATATAGCGGTTCTCAGTTGGGTGTTACTGAAAATGGTAGGTCACAAATTACTATTGGGTGCGATCGCTCCTCGGTTGTGGGGGTGGGCGATCACACTCCCTAGCAACTTTTTCTCTAAGAACTTAAGTTCAACATCACTTAAAAAATTCCCTTAATTAAAGCAATAAATTTTACTCCAAAAACACAAATCAAGGGTATTCACTGATGAATACTTCAATTTCGCATGGTTAATATGTAGCAAATAATATAGCATCCGCTACTTAAGCTAGTGGGTTAAGTTTCTTTCATTAAATGACTATCAAAAAACCCTTGGCTATCAATCAGCCAGAGGTGGGGCAGATCATTCGTGATCTGCGGCTTTTGGCTGGACTAACGCAAGAACAGCTTGCAGCTTCTCTAGGCGTTACTTATTCCACGATTAACCGTTGGGAGAATGGACGCTCAACGCCGTCGCCCTTGGCGATGGAGAAGATTGAGGGAATGTTGGAAAAGATGGGCGACGAGGGTCAGGATTTGTTGGAGCGTTACTTAAAGAAGTAGCAAGAAAGCAAACAGGTTAACTAAAGGAATTTAGAATGCCACGCATTTTTGACAATATAAATGAACGTTTGCTAGACGCACTTAACAAGACGCTCAAAGTCTCGAATCGTTCTGATTTTTGTGTGGGCTATTTTAACCTTAGAGGGTGGCAACAAATTGACACGCTAATTGAACATTATGCAGGTCATGAAGGGGCTTGCTGTCGGCTTTTGGTTGGAATGCAAAAGCTTCCTAAAGATGAACTGTACAAAACCTTAGCTTTGGGAGCATCTAAAAAACCAATTGACCAAGGGGAAGTAACTCGATTGAGAAAAAGGGTTGCTCAAGAATTCCGTCAGCAACTTATGATGGGGATACCAAGCAATGCTGATGAGAAAGGGTTACAAAGACTAAAACAGCAGCTGATATCAAAAAAGCTGATAGTAAAACTTTACCTACGTCATCTCCTTCATGCCAAACTCTACATTATTCCTCAAAATCACTATAATCTTCCGGCAGTTGGATTTTTAGGCAGTAGTAATTTAACTTTCTCAGGTCTTTCTGGACAGGGAGAACTGAATATTGATGTTACAGACCATGATGCTACTAAAAAGCTGCAAGATTGGTTTGATGAGCGTTGGGAAGACAAGTTTTGCTTAGATATTTCTCAAGAATTGTCTGAAATTATTGATGAAAGCTGGGCAAGGGAGCAGTTAATACCGCCATATTACATCTATTTGAAAATGGCTTACCATTTGTCTCAAGAGGCGCGAGACGGTTTAAGTCAATATCAAGTTCCATCTGATTTTAAACTGCTTAAATTTCAAGAAGCGGCAGTACGCATTGCTGCTCACCGTGTAAACAAGCGTGGTGGTGTAATGGTGGGTGATGTAGTTGGTTTAGGAAAAACCTTAGTCGGTACTGCGATCGCTAAAATCTGCGAAGAAGATTTTGGAGTCAGCACCTTAATCATCTGCCCAAAAAACTTAGTCTCTATGTGGCAGAACTATGTTGAGCAATATGGACTAAGGGGCAAAGTCATGTCCATTAGTCGAGTTAGCAAGGAACTAGCAAATGTTCCGGCACGTTTTCGGTTGGTGCTAATTGATGAAAGTCATAACTTGCGAAATCGTACAGGACAAAGGTATGCAGATATTAAAGAATATATAGAACAAAGTGGAAGTCGCTGCATTTTGCTGACTGCTACTCCCTACAATAAAACATATTTAGACCTGTCATCACAATTACGCTTGTTTGTTCCTGAAAGCAAGGATATAGGTATTAAGCCTGAAGCTTTAATTCGAGAACTTGGTAATGAAAATGAGTTCAAGTGTCAGTATTCACAAACACCAGTTCGCTCTTTAGCTGCTTTTGAAAAAAGTAGAAACCCGGAAGACTGGCAGCAACTAATGAGTCTCTTTATGGTACGCCGGACTCGTAGTTTTATCAAAGATAATTATTCTAAAACTGACTTGCAAACAGGTCGTAAATATCTAGAGTTCCCTGATGGAACTCGTTCTTATTTCCCTACTCGCATCCCCAAGACAGCTAACTTTGCTATTGGTGGTATAGCATCAGACCCTTATGCACGACTTTACTCAGATGATGTAGTAGACGTTATTAATTCCCTCAATCTACCTCGATATGGACTAGGTAACTATGCGATCGCTAAACCTAAGCTGCCACTCACCCCAGAAGAACAGCGCATATTAGATGGGCTATCACGGGCTGGAAGGCGATTGATGGGTTTTTGTCAGACTAATTTATTCAAGCGATTAGAAAGCAGTGGTGTTGCTTTTATCCAATCATTAGAGCGTCATATTTTACGCAATTATGTTTATCTTCATGCTATTGAGCAAGGTGAAGATATACCCATTGGTACACAGGATGCAGATTTATTAGACACTAGCAATAGTGATGAAGATGCTGATTCAGTTGCTGTCTTGAATGCAGATTTAGAATCCCAAGATGATGATAGTCAGGATGATCCTGAATTAACAGCATTAACATCTATAGAGCAAAAAGAAACTGATTATAAACAAAAGGCAGCATCAGTATATCAACTATATAAAATTCATTATCGCAAGCGTTTTAAGTGGTTGCGCCCTAATTTATTTAGAAAAGATTTAAAACGTGACCTGATTGCTGATGCTCAAGCTTTAATTGGTGTACTAAACCAATGTGGAAATTGGGACTCTACCAAAGACAAGAAATTAGGAGCTTTATTGCAGTTAATACAAAAGGAATATCCCAACGAAAAAATATTAATTTTTACCCAGTTCGCTGATACTGCTCGTTATTTAGAACAAGCATTAGGAAATAGAAACATTCCCCAAGTGGCAACGGCAACAGGTAGTTCTGCTGACCCTACTGCTATTGCTTGGTGTTTTAGCCCTAAAAGTAATGGTAAAGCCATTCCACCAGAAAAAGAGTTAAGGGTTTTAATTGCCACTGATGTACTGAGTGAAGGACAAAACCTGCAAGATTGTCGCATTATTTTGAACTATGACCTCCCTTGGGCAATCATCCGGCTTATTCAAAGGGCTGGACGGGTTGACAGAATTGGTCAGCAGGCAGAAGAAATTCTTTGCTACTCATTTTTACCAGCAGATGGAGTAGAGCAATTAATCAACCTACGTGGAAGGTTACGCCAACGCTTGCAAGAAAATGCAGACGTAGTAGGAACAGATGAAGCGTTCTTTGAGGATAGTGCAGACCAGGCAATTGTAGACCTTTACCATGAAAAGTCGGGAATTTTGGATGAAGAAGATGATGGTGAAGTTGATCTGACTTCTGAAGCTCTACAAATCTGGCAAAACGCTGTTGATGCTGACCCATCACTGAAAAAGACAATTGAGCAAATGCCCAATGTGGTTTATTCCACTCGCCACCATCAGCCCGATGAAAATAACCCAGAGGGTGTACTAATGTATCTGCGAACAGCAGACGGGACAGATGCTCTATCCTGGGTAGATAAGGATGGTAAGAGTGTTACCCAATCCCAAATGCGGATTCTCAAAATAGCAAGGTGTAACAGGGATACTCCCGCCATTGAACGATATCTACAACATCATGATTTGGTAAATAAGGGTTCTAATCTGATTATTGAGCAACAAAAAAGTAGCGGCGGTCAGTTAGGGAGTCCCAGAAGCGCCCGTGCTAGAACTTATGAACGACTTAGCCACCATATACAAAAAGTAGAAAAAGAAACCCCACTGTTGGCATTAACACAGGATTGGCCAACGTTGTTGAAAGCTGTTGAAGAAATTTATCGCTATCCATTGCGTGAAACAGCCATGACTAAACTCAACCGTCAGTTAAAAAGTGGGATAACTGACGAACAGCTTGCGGCTATGGTTGTATCTCTGCGAGACGATGACACGCTTTGTGTCATTAACCCAGAAGATGAGCTACGGGAAGCTCAAATCATTTGTTCATTAGGGCTATTCCAGGGGGTATAAACTATGAAAATCAACCAAAAGCAAGTGCGGAACTATCTCAAAAATTTTGATTTCCTTTCTCTATTTATTGAAGAACTTGGTTGGAATAATGCTGATATTGCCCCCATATTTCTAGCAGTCAATAACAATGACTATAACTTAGAAGCGATCGCGCAAAAGTGTGGCATGGTTGTTTACCACTGCCAGGGTAATGCAAATATACCTGACCATGCGACCCGCCGCAAAATAGACAAGGAGATTACCAAATATACTCGTGAACATTTAATTATCTACACTGACTCAGCACAGCAAGAGCAAGTGTGGCAGTGGGTACGCAGAGAAAAAAATAAACCATTAGCTAGTCGTGAGCAACGCTTTCACATTAATCAATCTGGTGATTTACTCCTACAAAAGCTAGAAACCTTGGCATTTTCTCTAGAAGAAGAGGAATCATTAACGTTACCAGAAGTCACAGGACGCGCTCGGAGAGCTTTTGATGTAGATAGAGTAACTAAAAAGTTCTACGAAGATTTCAAAAAGCAACACGCTGATTTTATCGAATTTATTGATGGTATTAATTCAGCATCAGATAAAGAATGGTATACATCATTAATGCTCAATCGCTTGATGTTCATATACTTCATGCAGAAAAAGAAGTTTTTGGATGGCAATCCTGATTATCTCTGTGATAGGTTGAGAAAATGTCAAGAAGAACATGGTAGAGATTCGTTCCATACGTTTTATCGCTACTTTCTTCTCAGATTGTGCCATGAAGGTTTAGGTAAACCAGAACGTACACCTGAACTTGAGAAACTGCTAGGTAAAGTACCCTATCTCAACGGTGGTTTGTTTGAAATCCACCCACTAGAAGTTATTAACCCTAATATCCACATTTTAGACAAAGCGTTTGAAAATATCTTCGACTTCTTTGACAGCTACGATTGGCATTTGGACGACCGCCCTCTACGCAGTCAAAAAGAAATTAATCCAGATGTGCTTGGTTACATCTTTGAGAAGTACACCAACCAAAAACAAATGGGTGCTTATTACACCAAAGAAGATATTACTGAATACATCAGCAAAAACTGTATTATTCCCTTCATTTTTGAAACAGTAGAGAGTCACATATGCAATTCCTATTCCAGCAAGACGGCATAGCTTGGAAACTCCTGCGTGAAGACCCCGACCGTTACATCTACGAACCAGTCCTCAAAGGTGTAAACCTCCAGCTACCAAAAGATATTGAGGCTGGCATTAATGATGTCTCCAAACGCAATGATTGGAACAAACCTGCTCAATCAGATTATGCACTACCTACAGAAACATGGCGTGAACACATAGCTCGTCGTCAAAAATGTTTAGAGCTACGGCAGAAGATAGCTGATGGGAAAATTAACTCAGCTAATGACTTAATCACTTACAACCTCAATATGCGCCAGTTGGCTCAGGATGTCATTGAAAACTGCTATGACCCAGAGCTTGTATGGGCATTTTATAAGGCTATTACAAAAATTACTTTACTTGACCCAACCTGTGGCTCAGGAGCATTTTTATTTGCTGCCCTTAATATTTTAGAACCATTGTATGAAGCTTGCCTTGAGCAAATGCAAATTTTCTTAGATGAGGGCTTTGTTCCTGCTAATAAAAATGCTGCTCAAACTCTAGAAAATTTTAAAGAAGTTCTTGCACAAATAAATTTACACGCCAACCGAAAATACTTCATTCTTAAAAGCATTATTATTAATAATCTGTATGGTGTAGACATCATGCAGGAAGCAACTGAAATATGTAAGTTGCGTTTGTACCTCAAACTCGCCTCTCAAATTGAAGCTGACTATAAAAAGCCCAATATAGGTATTGAACCATTACCAGACATTGATTTTAATATTCGTGCTGGAAATACTTTAGTTGGTTTTACTTCACTAGATGAAGTTAGAGAAGCTGTTAATAAAGAAAACTCTGGGCAGTTAAAGCTAGTATTTGATGACAGTATAGTTAAAAGCATTGAAGCAAAAGCCCAGAAAGTTGATAAAATCTTTCAAGAATTTCGCAGATTACAAGTTTTTGCACAGATTGACGGTAGTGCTATTAATAGTAAAAAATCTGAACTGTATACCAATGTACACGAGTTAAGGGCAGAACTTGATAAATATTTGTCTAATGAGTATGAAATGGGACTATCTCAACAATCGGCGCGTTTTAAAAGATGGAAAGATAGTCATCAGCCCTTCCACTGGTTTATTGAATTTTATGGAATTATGAAACGGGGTGGATTTGATGTTATTATCGGAAACCCTCCATATCTTGAACAAAGGCAAATTAGCTATTCTCCTAATACTTTTAAATGCAGTAATACTAAAGCTGTACATGCCATGTGTATAGAGCGCAGTTTACAAGTTCTATCAACTAATGGAATGATGAGCATGATATTGCCTCTATCAATTGTGTCTACACAAAGAATGAGAGTTGTACAAGAACTTTTAGAAGATAAACGAAATGCTTGGTATGCGAATTATTCATGGCGACCTGCAAAACTCTTTGATACTGTAAATCGAGCATTAACAATTTTTACTGTTACATCTTCTTCAGAAGAAAAAACTTTCACGACAAGCTATCAAAAATGGACTTCAGATAGCCGATAAGGACTCATGTTTAAAATTAATTATATGGAGGTTCAGCACCAAAGACCCGCTTTTTGGATACCAAAGATAGGAGATGAAATTGAATCTTCAGTATTGAAAAAATGCCTTATTATAAAAACTTTATTAAAAGATTTCGCAGCAAATAGTAATTATCGCGTCTATTACAGAACTACAGGTGGACTGTACTGGAAAGTTTTTACTGATTTCGCACCTGTATTCAATGTTAATAATGTTCAGGGACATTCCACGCGAGAAACTTCGTTCACATTATTAAAGCCAGAGATAATAAGACCAGTAATTGCAGTTCTTAGCAGCAATACATTTTGGTGGTGGTACACAGTTACTTCAAATTGCCGTGATTTAAACCCTTATGATATTCAAAACTTCCCAATTCCAATTTCTACCTTATCTGATAAAAAACTTGTGTTTCTTGCTTCAAGATATATAACTGATTTAAAAAAAAATAGCACAATGCAAGTACGAAACCAACAACAAACAGGTATAACCGAAACTCAATCTTTCAAAATTCAGAAATCCAAACCCATTCTTGACGATATAGACCGTGTTCTTGCCCAACACTATGGTTTTACTGATGAAGAGCTAGATTTCATTATTAACTATGATATTAAATATCGCATGGGACGTGATAATGAGGATGAGGAATGATGAGTAATTACAATTCTCTAGTTTTAGGGCTTCAAAGAGATGTACTAGATTCATCAATATCTGTTCTTGATATTATGAGTAAAGCAAGTCTTGTGGCGAAAAAACTGAATGTAACACAGTTTCAAAACTGGATTTATTCTGAGTGAAAAGGCTATTTTCAGGAGAAGTCAATACCAAATTATCGAAGTGAAGTAGCAAACAAGTATGAGCGCTTGTATTATGCGATGCGTGAAATTAAGGATGTCAATTAGTTAATTACAGAGCGACATTTAAGTTGAGAAAAAATTGTATTTCCTAAAGGAAAATCACATGAATATAAACCTAAAACGTCCATTAGCATTTATTGATTTAGAAACAACAGGAAAAGATATAGCCAAAGACCGGATTGTTCAAATCGCAATACTAAAGGTCTTCCCTGATGGTAGTGAGGATATAAAAGCCTTGATAATTAATCCGACTGTTTCTATTCCTCCTGCTGCATCTAAAGTTCATGGAATTTATGATGAGGATGTTATCAACTCACCTACCTTTGCTCAAGTAGCTCATAACTTGGCAACTTTTATTGGAGACAGCGACATTGGAGGATATAACTCGAATAAGTTTGACATTCCTCTTCTGTTAGGAGAATTTTTCCGCGCTGACATAGATTTTAAGCTTGAGGGAAGAAATCTAATTGACGTACAAACCATATTCCATAAAATGGAACCTCGTAATTTAAAAGCTGCTTACAAGTTCTACTGCAATAAAGATTTAGTTGGCGCTCATGATGCAGCAAATGATATTCGCGCTACCTATGAAGTTTTAAAAGCACAGCTTCAACATTATGAGAATGTAGCTTACGAAGACAACGACGGCAATATATCCTATCCAATACAAAATAACTTAGAGGAACTAAGTAGTTTCACACCTATTAACTTACTCGATCCAACTAATAAAGTGGTCTATGATGACCAAAAAAGGGAGATATTTAATTTTGGTAAGCATGAAGGTAAAACATTATTCCAAGTTTTTTCAAGAGATGAGCCTAGTTATTATGATTGGATGATGAACAAGGGTGATTTTTCTGTTTTTACTAAGAAAGTAATCAAGAAAGTGTGGGAATCGATTCATCAATAAAGGCAATGTGCAGTGTGTAATTACCCCCACCTCAGCCCTTCGTCCAAGCCAAGCATCGGAATGTGCCTCCCTTTTTTCTTAGAGGAAGGAGAACAGGGGGGATAGGAGGCGCGACGTTCAAAGAGAATGAGGAGCGATCGCCCCACCTAATTAAGCTAGGAAATCTACAAAAATGGCATATTGGCTATTTCAAGGCAACCCCAAGTATTACCGCATCATTGAAGGCATCCGCGACTTTGAGCAGATGCCTTGGCTAGCAACGCGCTATGCCAAAGATATGGTTGCTGGTGATGGGGTGCTGATTTGGAAATCTGGGGATAAGGCGGGGATATATGCCATCGCAGAAATTATTGAGTCCCCCAAGATCATCAACAACCCTCCTGATATTGGCTATTGGATTGATACCAGTCGCATTGGTGTTAAACCTTGCGCCAAGATTCGCTTTACCAGCAAATTGTTAGAAAAGCCACTGCTACGCGAAGACCTCAAGCTTGATCCTGTGTTAAAAAGCTTGATGGTAATTCGTCAGCCTAACTGTACAAACTACAAGGTGACACAACAACAGTGGCAACGTGTACATGAACTGAAAGGTTAGCAACTCTCTTTACTCAATAACAGAAGACACTTACGTTTACATATAGCAATCTGATTTGATTAATGAATTTACTCGTGGAGGCAGGCAATAGGCAATAGGCAATAGGGAAAGAAAGAAAAAAAAGGAAGCTAGATGTGTACTGAGTTTTGTTCAAAAATCAAATAGGAATCCTATAGATTATAGGTAAAAATAATGTTCAATCAATTTAAACTATTAATCAAATCTATCAAGCTTATATTAGCAATACTTATATTATTTAATTTGACAAGTTGTTATTCAACTGAAAACTGTCAGTCTCTAGATAATTTATATGAAAGATCAGAATGTGAAAGAAATATACAAGAAAAGTCACAAGTGGAAGTGTTAACTAATTTGTTTTCTTTCGGTTTTATTGGAATGATTTTCTACTTATTAGCAATCAAGTCTCCAGGTTTTTTGAGGTTTACTCATTCTGCTCTAAAAACGGCAGATGTATTGCTAGAAGGACAGTCTAAAGAACCTGTACAAGCTGCATTAGATGAACTACTAAAATTAACAGGAGCTTATTTTGATGGTTACAAAAATATTTTTCAAGAAGTACGTCCTCAAGATAAACATCGTATAAAAGAATTATGTGAATTTATTTTAAAACAAGAAAATTTTGAAGAAAAAGTAGAAATTCTCAATGCTTTAGCTACAAGTTTAGAGGAACAGGAAAAAGATAGTTCAACAATATCTAAGTTACGTAAAATGGCTGAAGAGCAAAGGATTCTTGGTCAATCCATTAGCGACCTCTTGAAAAGAGCTACAGCTTAAAAAGACTCTTTAATAAAGTAGAAAATAAAGTAATTTAATTAGTTTTGTATTTTCACATTTGAGAACGTTTTACAAGATTGCATAACAGGAATGGCAGCGATCGCAATTTTTTAAACATAACTAATTTATTTAGTAAAACTCCAATGGTAAATACTCGCAATCTCAGTGATGAATATTGTCCGGCTCGTATCTATAAATCTATTCATGAGCCAACTTGTTATCATCCAAGGTTCACTGATCAAGATTTAGGTAAACCATCTAAACCTATTGAGCCAAAACGAACTGAAGTCGAAAATTGGATGCCTGTTGGATGGACAATTTTTCTGGGTTTATTCTTGTTAATACCGGGTATTAATATTCTAGCTATATTCGGGTTGATAGGTTTATGGGTATGGGCTTACACATCTGAATATCCCAAATATGTAATCAAAACTCAGCAAGCAGAGAAAAAATATCAAGAAGATTTACTAACCTACAGAAAGGACATAGACTACTATAATAATGTTGCTTTACCTGAATGGATAAAAGCAAAACCTCATATTTTAGAAAAAAAGACTCAAGAATGGTTAAAAAATGGTGCTATTTATGATGTAATTGAATCTCAAGGGTGGCAAGCTTTATCTGATGAAGAAGTACAAGAAAACCGTGATAATGGATATATTGGCATAGGGGAAGATGAAATAGTGAAGGCGCTGAAATCTACAAGTATGCTGGTTTGCCATCAAGTAAGTATTGAAAGTTTTTACACAGCAGATATAGTTGCTTTTAATCATAAAACAGGAAAGATTTGTGTTGTGGAAATAGATGGATCACATCACTGGCTGAAAGAAGAGCAGATTCAGAAAGATGAACGACGGATGAAAAGTTTAGCCAATCAAGGTATCCCAACTATCAGATTTAAAAACTTTTTTGCTCAAAATAATCCAAGACAGTGCATTACTCATATTCAAAAGCTGCTTGCTTAAATTTTGATATTTTGCAATTGTTCGCATAGCCCACCCAATTTTAAAAGTCTACCTACCAGCAGATGAACTATTCACCAGGACTAAAGGCACACCCTGTTCTTGGGTGAAAAGTGAAGAACAATCAATTTTTTACTAAAAAAAAGTAAGAGTTAGGTGTGAATAAATGAATAGTAAATGCTATTTATGTGGTGTTACTGTATTGGTATTTTGCTTATCTCTCTCAAGCTGCCAATTTGAGTCTGAAAAGGCTTGGCATGAAAGAAAGTGCCAAGAATTATCTCAAAAAATTGGATTGAACTACCAGCCTGTTACTGTCTACGGAAGATTAGCTTGTTCAAGTAAGGATAGCGTTAATGATGGGAGCATTGTTATAACGGGCAATACTATCTTTCTTGATAAGCCATAAGAGGCTATTTATAAAGTAAATCTAAACTAAGGCGCGATCGCACTCCGCCAGGTCGATGTCTGCGGTAATGATATCAGTGCGGCGGCTAAGGTAAGGCAGTAATGGTTTAGTAATGTGCTTTGTTTCAATACATTTGTATATCTTTATGGCAAAAATCAGGAAGATGGATTTGTACTGATGGAGAGTCCGTCTGGCCGTGTAATGGCCCTGGGAAGAACTAGTAATTGGGGTAACTCAGTATCGTTACATTTGAAAATTTGGCAAATTGAGATGCCCCCCAATCATATTTAACAGTTATCAGTTATCAGTTATCAGTTATCAGTTATCAGTAAAGAGTGATGTATTTATTCTTGGGTTTAAGTCCCCCACCAATTAACAGTTATCAGTTATTAGTTATCAGTTATCAGTAAAGAGTAGTGTATTTATTCTTGGGTTTATGATAACTGATAACTGTTCACTGTTCACTGATTTAAGTCCCCCACCATACGCCGTGATAACTGATAACTGTTCACTGATTTAAGCGTGCGTCTGTGTTGAGTCTTCATGCCACAGTTACGGCAGAAGAGAAATTTTGAACTTTCCACGATTAACACCTTGTATAGATTACATATTTAGGATTCCCGCTAACAGTGAGGGCGATCGCTACTCTTTTGGCTTCTTTAATTAGCTTCTAATTTTCCGGCTTGTAACCAATCTTCATATTATGGCTGTTGAGGGGCTTGAGTTTGGCATGTTCATATTTGCTGTAGGATAATATTATTAAAGAAAGAGCAGCGAGGCTTTAATATCTGCTAAAAAAGAGAGGATATTATGAGCGCAAGAGCAGATTTTCAAGTTTTATCATTTAACGAGCATCTTGGTGATAACCAAGGAGATATTAATACTGACTTCACATTCAAGGGTACATTTTCATCAGCAAAAATTTTTGAAATAAACCAAGAACCATTCAGTTCTGGTTTTGTTCAATACCAAGTTTCTCATGTAGATGAACTATCCCATGAAATTTTGATTAATGGGAAGCCCTTGCCTGGGATCGATGTCCATAGAACTGGACAGGGTAAGCATACTGGCTTACAAACTCATACGGATATCATTCCATCCGACTTCTTTAAAAAAGGTCAAAACACTATCCAGTTTCAAAGAAAAGGTGGAGACAACTTTTTAATTCATCATGTCATTGTCCATTGGCGGGAACTTGACCCATCATAAGTATTCCTGCGATCGCTAAAAAAGGTGAGCAACTATGCCCACCTCAAAACATTGAAATGTCTGCGCCCTTCTTTGGTCACGATGCTTGTGGATATTGTTGCAACAGTTCAGGGTTTTGTTCTACTAGTTGACGCAGGTGTTGTAGTTTTTCTACTTGCCAAAACTCTAGTTCTTTAGACTTTAAGCTTAGTAATTTGTGAATAGAAGCAATAACTTCTGTCCGCTTCCAACCGTTCCAGACATGGATGTTAATTAATCTCTCCAGGCTATCTCTATAATCGCAACAGAAAAAAGTGCCGAAGTGGTCAACCCATTCAGTGACAATAATTTCTTCTTCAGAGTGAGTATTATTATCAAACCTAGTGTAGACTTTCCAAATCTCATCTCCTGTTAAAAGAGAATATTTTGTTGTTGCTTCTAGTTCCAAAAACTCACCTTCAGTTAATGGTGTTCTTGGCACTATCTCAATGTCATAAACAAGATGAGGTGTTTTGTAAATTCTACTCCTCGTTTCAGCTGGTTCTCTGTGAGTAACTAAAACTTTATGACAGTAAGTGCCAAGAATTTTTTCGACTCCAAAGGAAGTACTTGTGCAAAGAGTTAAATCATCTCTGTAATGCTTTTTACCTTGATGCTCACTATAGATTTTTACAAAGACTTGTTTACAAGGCATGTGCTAAACTCCTACTTGGTTTTGATGATCTGACAGAGATATCCTTGTTCACTTGGTATACCTTCTGATTCCGGTGTGCTGATTCCTGCACTTACAGGTTCTATTACTTCCCAAGTCCCCCCATATTCAATTTCATATCTTCTGGCGATACTTTCACAAGTTCCTTTATCTCTTACAATACCTATAAATACAACTTGGTCTATGTTGTACCTTTTCTTCCCACTTTCATCTGTTGTGAATACTTCGCCTGTTTGATTATTTTTCCACACTTGATAGGTTGCCTCTAAAACCACAACCCCAAGCAACACACACACGACTGTACCTGCTCCCGTTGCACATAGAGGAACGGCGGGCGCTAAGGCAGGATTTGCTTTTACCCTATCTATTTTAATGGTGGTAACACAAAATGCGATCGCCACACCAACACTGAAGATTGTTTTAGACTTGAATTTGCTCATCTTTTATCAAGTTCGCCGTAGCCTTTGCCGTAGCCGGAGCCTTCGTCGGAGTCTTCGCCGTAGCCTTCGCCGTAGCCTTCGCCGTAGCCGTAACGTCACTGAGTATCTATATCAGTTGGCGAGGGATGAAAGGAGACGAAAAGCACGCCATGATTCGCAACATCGCTGTTGCTTTTGCAGCTTTTGGCGGGACAAGCTTTCGCAACGCGAATTTAACTGATGCTAATTTCACAAACGCAACGCTCAAAAGCACAGATTTGAGAAAAGCTAATCTGACTCGTACCTGTTTCTACAAAACCAAGAAACTCGATCGCACTCGTCCTGGTTCAACTTACCTGCAAAAGACACAAGTGCGTCAAGTGTTAGTGACAAGATTGGGACAGGATAAGAATTTTGACCGTGACGACTTGCGAGGTGTTAATTTTCAAGCAGTTAACTTGGTAGATGCTAGTTTTATTGGCGCAGATTTAAGTCAAGCTAATTTCCAGGATGCTGATTTATCTAGAGTCAAGCTAGTACAAACACAATTAGACGGAACCGATTTTACAGGTGCAATTCTTACCGGAGCTTACATTGAAGATTGGGGTATTACCAGCGACACAAAATTTGACGGGGTCAGGTGTGAGTACGTTTATATGCGACTTCCTACTAAAGAAAACCCAAACCCTCTTCGCAAACCGGACAACCTACAAGAAGTTTTTGCAGATGGAGAATTTGGTGATTTTATCAAACCCATTGTTGACACCCTTGACCTCTACCACAACCAGGGCGTTGACCCTCGTGCAATTGCGATCGCATTTAAACAACTAGCTGAAAACAATCCAGATGCAGACTTGCGAATTGTTGGAATGGAGGTACGAGGCGAAGATAAGTTTCTGCTTAGAGCTAAAGCCGCAGACGATGCTGATAAGTCTGAATTAAGTGTAGAATATTTTGATTTATATAATCAATATAAAGCTTTACCTAAAGCAGATTTGATATATTTACTGGCACAGAAAGATGGTCAGGTTCAAAGCTTAGAAATAGCATTTAGAGCAGTTACTAGAGGTTTAAAAGAAGTGGCAGAAACTCCTAAAAAACAATCTACCTACAACTTACAAAATGCTCAATTCGCTGGTGGTCTTGTAGACGCAGAGACGGTTCATGCAAATCAAATAGGTGGCAATATTACTAACTACACGTCCGAGCAGAGACAAAACCTTGTAGAAGCAGCTAAAGAAATTGAAGCTCTCCTGCAACACCTACAGCAAAATTACCCCACTACGACTAGTGCTGAAAGAATGACAGTTGTGGCTAAGGCTGTTGAGGAAATTGAAAAGAACTCAACCCTGAAAGCGCGTGTTATTGGTGCATTGAAAGCAGGTGGAACCGAAGCATTAAGAGAATTAGTTGACAATCCTTTAGTTAATATTCTGCTGGCATCTATAGAAGGTTGGCAGGAAGCATAGTAACTCACTTTTGAAAAATGAAGCTGAGGGGTTAGCTGAAGATGGCAAATGAGGAACATCTTGCAATACTCAGGCAGGGAGTAGAAATTTGGAATGAGTGGAGGAAAAAAAATCCTGAAATACAAATAAACTTCATTAAGGCTGACCTCAGCAGAGCTAACCTCAGTGGAGTTAATTTGAGTGGGACTAAGCTTATATGGGCTGACCTTAGTTATACCAATCTCAGCGAGGCAAACCTCAGCAGGGCAGACCTCAGTTATGCTAATCTCAGCAAGGCAGACCTCAGTAGGGCAGACCTCAGCAGAGCTTTCCTTGTAGAGGCTAACTTCAGTGAAGCTAACCTCGTTGTGGCTAACCTCAGCGAGGCAAACCTCAGCAAAGCTAACCTCGTTTTAGCTAACCTCAATGAGGCTGATCTTAGTAGTGCTAACCTTAGTTGCGCTAACCTCAGCGAGGCTAACCTCAGTAAAACTGAGCTTTATATAATTCGAGCATTAGAAACAAATTTCACTGCTGCAAACTTTACAGGAGCTTGCTTAGAAAACTGGCATACTAACAGCGACACCAATCTTACTGATGTGATTTGTGACTATGTTTATCTTCAACGGGGTCAACAAGAGCGCCGCCCCAGTAGTGGCAACTTCGCACCAGGAGAGTTCACTAAACTATTTCAAAAATCCCTAGAAACCGTAGACCTAATTTTCCGCAACGGCATTGACTGGGATGCTTTTGCATACTCCTTCAAAAAAGTAGAAGTTGAAAATCAAGGCGCTCAACTGGATGTTCAAAGCATTGAAAAGAAAGGGGATGGCATTCTTGTAGTCAAGGTTGCTGTTTCTCCTGATGCCGATAAGGCGAAGATACACGGTGACTTCATGCAAAGCTATGAATTTGCACACAAAGTATTAGAGGCACAATATCAAACTAGGCTTGAAGATAAAGATAAAGTAATTAATCAGTTATTTTCTACAATTAATCAACAAAATAAACAACTAGCAGAAACTTCTGGAAAATTTACTATTTATTACCAACCTAACTCCCAAATAGCTGGTGGAATTGTAGATGCTAATATAGTCAACGCAGAGCAGATTGGCGGTAATATTCAAAACACTGACAACCAAGAACACCCAGATTAAGCCTATGCCAGAGTCACAAGACCCCACTCCAGAGCCAGAAGACTCAAAAAAGGTTACTAATAATGACTTACGCAATGCCCAGTTTGGTGGTGGGTTTATCAATGCTGAAAATGTTAACGCCCAGCGTATAGGCGGTGACATTTGGAATTTTTTCTTTGGACAACAGCTAGCACCTGTAGGTAATCCTGCTCGACCAAAAAATGAACGGATACTACTAGCCTCAGTCAAGGAAGAAGTTACAGCACGGTTAAGACAGTCTCTACACAATGCCGTGCTGATTAATTTAAGTAAAGAGTCGCAACCGCAACAGGTGAAGCGACCTTATTAACAGTATTACTAAACTTGAGGAAAATTTACGTAGCATTTTGGCTCCATTCTTAGGGTTGTCAATATCAATTTTGTACGTATTCTTTTTCGGAATAAATTGCGGAATTAGCAAAAAAATAAGGACTATAGAAATAATTAATTTCTCATGTAAAAAAGCAAAAAAAAATTGTTAGGTGAATTATCATTATTTATAATAATACTTTGGGTTATTATTGTATTAATTGGTAAGTTAATTGGTGGTTCTCTTGGTGGAACAGCCTTGGGAATTACTTTTATGTTGATTTTTGTATTGATGGCAGGATTAAATATTTCTGAAATAAGCACAAAGAAAATTCCGAATCAAGGAATTAGGAAATCAGCAATAAATGCTGCATTCTTTGGAATTTGTGGCGTATTAATTAGTCTACTAGTTGTTGGTTTGAGTGGTGGACAGATTGCTGGTTGGTTTATTGGATTAATGTTTTTACCAAATGTTCCGTTAATTTTTTGTTTTAGTGGTGGAGCTAAAAGTCTAGTTCAACACTTCACCCTACGCCTCATTCTCTGCCGCAACGGCTACATCCCTTGGAACTATGCCCGTTTCCTCGACTACTGCACCGAGCGATTATTCCTCCAACGTGTTGGTGGTCGTTACCGCTTCATTCACAAACTGCTGCAAGACCACTTCGCCCAAATGGAGTTTAAGCGAGATTAGTAAAAAAGTCTGGAATTACACCACGCCAAAATGCGCTCGAGCGATCGCGTAGCGGCTTCGTAGGAGCATCGCACTTCTTGTAAAAATAGTTTTCTTCATGCTTCCATTGGGTCTGGTCTTGTGACTCCCAATTCTTGAAGTTTGGTTTTCACATCTTTCCAACAAGTGCCGCAGTAATAGTATTTTTTATCCAAGATATTCGCTAGATAATAACCTTGCTTGCCCCCATTGATTCTAAAAAGCTCAATGGCGACTTTCTTCATCGAAGTACCAAAAGCTGCAAACTCTTCTTCCGGTGACAAATTCGGGGCGTTAAATAAATTAATAAATGGCTCACCATGTTTAAAAGCCCAGCCGTTACCTCGGCGCTGAATAATTTGATAGTAAACAGGACAAAAAACTGCGGTGCTGGAATCTGCCATAATCAAATAAGTTTTAATTTAGAGTAAAACCCCTAGCAGGCTACTAGGGGCTACTAACTATATGTTAGTTATCAACGTTGTCTTGAGAATCTGGCTCGTCTGTAATATCGTCCAGGTCATCTCTGACAACTTCCGAGTCTACGAGGTAAGTTTCCCCCGATACTTCATCCCGCTTTTTCCAAACTCCTTGGATAATGCGGATAAAGACTTTGACCGGGTTCCAAAAACCTCGATGACCGTTACCATTTTTGCTCAATCAATCACCTCCTTTATTTGGTAACTGGGGACACGCAACGTCCCCATATCTATTTTAAACCACTTTTATGCCATAAAATTAACCATTTTTACCAGCATTACTTCTATTTTTAGTAGCAATTAATATTAATTCACCTGAGGCGATCGCATCCAATAATTGACCTGTTGAACCTTCATTATCGTAGATATAACCTAGTATATGCGCGATTTCTTTGAGCTTATCCCCTGTCCCTGGTGCAACCCGTGCGTGTAAATTTACGCGGTCTAATTTCTTCCTTCCTGCCATAAGTGTAAACAATAAATATAAAAAAGTGGTTTACGGATATAGGATAACAAAAACGGGTAGGTGCGTCGCACTCGTGCAAGGAATTAAACTGGTGCTATGCCAAAAATCAAGATGTGCGATCGCTGCTTGTTCTACTCCCATGATCCCCATGTCGTTTGTGCTGTCCATCCCACAGGGCCAGCTAACGACACCTGTCTTGATTTCCGTCCTGACCCCGAACTAGAGGGTAAGCAGTTTGTGGATTTTTTAGGGATTGGCGAGAGCGATGAGGAGCAGTGGGAACCACAAGGGGCGAGGTATATCAATGATGAACTGGTTATAGAGCGTGTGACCTATAACGGCGAGGAAATTATTCAGCCGCCGCAGCGCTGGAGTAGGGAGCAGCAGCTGTATCTTCTGGATAACCACCCCCTATTTACAGGTAAGTGTCCTGCTTGTGGTGCTGCAATGAACCGCGATTACATTTCACGAGTACATTGGGATTGTGAGTGTGGCTGGATGGATGATTCGGTGTAAACAGATTTCTAACTACTGATCTGCTGCTCTATTTTCAATTGGCGGATGTTTAATCTCTCCTTCGCTGTAACCTAAGTCGTACATACTAGCAGCTTGAGAATCATGTTCTGGTGGCACTTTGGGTTGTTTAGCCCAGGCATCAGATTTTCCTAAATTAAACCAATCTTCATCACTCATCCCAGAGCCAAATGTGTTCTGTGTGATTTTTTTGATACAGGCATTTCTACTTGTGTTAAGCGCGTCAGTTTCTTTCATAACTATCCCAGAGCGCTACGAGCCATACATAATGACAATTGTCCTGGTAATATATTACCTCTTCCCCAAGTATGAAGGTCTGGAGAT
>NZ_JBHFLM010000164.1:0-39715 GCF_041928655.1 Pelatocladus sp. BLCC-F211
CTTTTTTATGGTGTAAAAAAGCTGGAATTTGGATGTGGATAATTTATTTATTTTCTGGTTACTTGATTGTTCAAATTCTCATGAGCGCATTTTCTGTTTATGTAGTTTACCCATGCTACTTATTGAAGTGCGGAATGTGGGTTTTATCATTCTGTCAATGCGTAAGTCCTATTTACTTAAGGCGTTGCACATCTCGTGGGGTTAACGACGACAACTATCCTGTTAATCGACACTTTATCATTGTATTTTACGTCATTTTATTTGAGACGATAATTCCCTATCAATCAGGGTGTACTACTTTTACCTCTAACCCTCTCCGCACAAAGCTTTCAAGCTATTTCCCTTGCGAAATCTATTTTGAGACTAACGAAATTTAATTTGATACTCGACAATATTTAATCCACGATCCTTACCTTTAATTTTTGATTTGAGCAGCAACTAAGCGAGTTTTTAAAATAGAGAGGCTAGCTCTATTAACTATAAAATTAAAACTCACAACTATTTCTGGGTTTGGGCTGTTTTCACGCATGTAATTGAATACAGATTGAGAAGCACATATCATATCTATATGATTTAAAATTTCAGAATCTTGATAAATGCTTTCAATATCTACTAAGTGTAAATTTAAATGATAAATGCCAGACTGTTCTAGCATCTGCTTCATTTTTTCACTCTCAGATTTTTTTTGACTAATAAGCAATACATGGCAGCCATAACTTAGAGTTGAAATCTGTGTTATAAAGTGTACATCTGGTTCGTAATTTAATCCAATTACTTCATGTTTAGGATCTGAAATTTGAATCACATTATATGCATATTGAGTAGGCGTAATTACTAATTTAGATGCATAAAATTCTCTCAAAGCTAATGGTTGAGCAGTTTGCAAATCTTCTAGATACACCAGTGAAAGAGGATAATTTATTTCTGATTGAAGAGAGTGAAAATATAGCTCAGCTTCAGATTGTACAGATTCTACAAATACTATTTTTAAAGGAGCAACTTGTTTACGTTCATTTGAATTTACTGCTACAGCATAAGCAGTTAATCCAAAATCAAATGGGTTTAATCCCATCTGAGTTGCTATCAAAAAAGCTTGCTCTAGTAGTTTATAAAGAGAATCACGACTAATAGACGTTTGAACCAATTCACTTTCAGCCACAAAAGTTCCTCTTCCTCTTTTTGCTATTAGATATCCAGTATCTATTAATTCAGAATATACTAATGCAATAGTATTGTGATTTATGTTCAAATATTCTGCTAGCTGAACAACTGTTGGAAGGCTATCCCCAGGTCTTAAATATTCGATTGCTATCAACAGTTTAATCTGTTCAGCAACTTGAACATTTATTGGCAGAGGTGCATGAGTATCAATTGCAATAGGTAGTAGTCTGGGAGAGCGCATCACAATAAATAAAACTACAAGCTATGATTATTTATTGTAATTTATTTTTATTAGAATGACACTTATTATCAATGTCAAAATATCACGATTTCTATGAAAAAATAAATTTTTGAATATGACTTACTCATAATCTAAATAGAACATAGATACTTGAATTTTCTATTTACAAGTTTAGATGATTAGGCTAGCATAAGTTATGCATATGTTTGCAAATTTTCTGTGACTAAATTAATTTTCTATAGAATACATTAATTTTTTCTCCTTCTTGATAAATTACTTCAATTTGATTAATTTTTATGAATAATCTATGAATAGCTTCATGAAGATAAATTATCCATTTTTTTTGCCGTTTTAGATAAGAAAAAATCTGCAAATTATAGCAATATATCCTGAGAAAACTGTTTTGAGACCAAAAATAAGCATTAATATTACAACTCTTTAAAATTTCTCTTGTAGAGTTGTCTAATTCTGTCATAATCTGCTGATTAAGTGTTAGCGATAAATTACTAGTGTGCTCTAGTTTTAACTGTGCTAATTCTAAATTGTCTGCTGTGTTGTGCTTGCTTGTAGAATATAGTGTTTGCTGAGTAGATGCTCTAGGCTCAAGTAGCTTAACTCTCACAGTTTGCCTCCAGATATCTTGTTTGGTAGCACTTTCGGAGAGTGGCAGTGCTTTAGCTAGAGTAAAACTGCCTGCCACTGTTAACTTTGTAACTTTCAGTTAATCTAATAGCTGACCTATCAGAGTAGTCAAAGCAGAGTTTAGACTCAAATTTCTGCATCCAACTCTAACAGTTTGTTGTTCAAAGAACTGGTTTTAGAACGTCTACGTGTTAGCACCAAAAAGGCAGGAGGTATACAGTACAGGGACAATTGAGTAACACCAACCAAACCACCAATCATAACGATCGCAAAAGGTGGCCAAAAACCTGTACTATCAAAAAGCAAGGGAAAGAAACCACACATATCAGTAATAGTGGTAGAGATCATATGACGTGTGGAATGAACCACAACCTCACGCACTCCTTGGCGATCACCTTGTTGAGCTAGGGGATCTTCTAACAAAGCGGCTAAAACAACAGTGGCTTCATTGATTCCTATACCTATGAGTGCAATCGTGGCAAGAATGGGGTTAAATCCAAACGGATAACCAAAAACACTCAAAGAGCCTAACCCAAAACCCGCAGCAAGTATAGCAATTAATCCCAGAACTCCTGCTATGGCAAAAGAATTAAAAGCCAGCACCAATGTCCCCACCATCAGCACCAGCAACACGCTGACGGTAGATAAGAGATTAGTAACTGCTGTAGTTCTTGTTTCTGCCTCACCTCCCAAATCGAATGAGTAACCGGGAGGTAACTGAAAGTCACTGGCTGCTAAACGGTGTTGGAAATCTGCCAGAACTTTCGCTGGTAGAACCCCAGCTGTGAGCAATCCCTGTAATTTATTTACCCTTTGCCTGTTGCGTCGAAAGATAGTTGCCACATCAGGCATAAGTTGAACATCACCCACAGCCGAAAGCGGAATCCTAGCACGTTCTTGACCTGATGCTGGAGTGTTGTTTGATAGCAAATCTAAAGAAGAAATTTGATCCAAGTTACCACGCTTGGAATTTGACAAACGCACACGCACTGGCAGATTTTCGGTGTCTTCCAAAATCGAGCCACCCACAGCGCCCTCTAAGCTATTATCTAACTGCTGGGCGATCGCACTTTTCTCAAGTCCTGCTAATCTTGCTTCTTCCTCGTCAATTTTCAAACTTAGTTTCGGCAAAGCCTCAGCCAGAGTGGCGCGAGTGTGGAGTACATCAGGAACCTGATCTAATACTAAGCGCATTTGGTTTCCCAATTCCCGCAAGCGCTGCAAGTCAGGCCCGTAAAGCCGTAACTCAATTGGTGCCTCAAACGGTGGGCCTTGCTCTAGTTGTCGCGCCCAAACGATCGCTGAAGGAAATGCCTGATCCAACTCTTTTTGTAAAGTTTGAATCACTGGCAATGGTGATAGATTGGGTTTAAGTTGCACCAGACCTTGGGCATAATTAGACGAATTCTCGCGATTGTTGATGATGTTGTAGTAAATTTTCGGAGCACTTTTACCGATAAACCAATGAACATCACTTACTTCTGAGTGCCTTTGGATTAACTGCCGTGCTTGCAAAACAGTAGATTCGGTTTTTTCTAATGATGTTTGAATTGGTAGCTCTAACTCAATGTAAAACTGATCTCGACCTGAAGGTGGGAAAAACTCAATATTCAGATGGGGAGCTACAGCAAAACCAGCTATTGGTAAAATCAGAGACATACTTACTGCGATAACTGGTCTAGCAAGAGCTTTATCCAAAGTCCAGCGGTAAACTCGTGTGAGTTGGGGGTGAGAAAAGCCTGTCTCCCACCAAACATTCCGGCTAGAAGTATTACCTCTACCCCTATGTGTCCAATCATGTAACTTCCCTGCCACCGCAGGTAAAATAGTTAACGATGTGATTAAGGAAGCGATCAGCCCCAGAATTGAACTCAAGCCAATAGTACCAGTGAACTCCCCCACACCCCCAGGAGCTAAAGCAATTGGCAAGAAAGCCAAAACAGTGCTAGTAGTAGAACTCAGAAGTGGAACACCCAAGTGCTTGATGCTATCAGCGATCGCCTGTTCTGGAGTCATGCCTTCATGCAGGCGGACTTGCACTTCATCAACCACAGCAATGGAGTTATCAACCAGAAGACCCAAGGCAATAATTAGGCCTGTAATCGACATTTGATGCAATGGCACCTTTAATACTTGCATTGCGCCAAACACTATTAAAGATGACAGAGGCAAGGTGACAGCAACAACCAGCGCCGCTCTCCAACCCATCATAAAATAGAGGACAATCAGCGCTAGGACTGAACCCAGCAGTAATTCCCGCAGTACAACACCAATCCGGGCTGAGACATAACTGCTTTGGTCAAGGAGGACTTGTAAACCAATGTTACTTGGTAACTGGGCGCGGAATTTTTCTATGGTTTGATCGGCTGCATATTTCCAATCGTCAAGACGTTTCTCTGGTTCTACCAACACCTCTAAAGCGATCGCTGGCTGACCACTGACTAAAGCCAAACTCGCAAGCGGCTCAATTGTTGCTTTTTTAACTTGGGCAATATCACCCAAGCGAGTAAATTGACCTGAGTGACCAAAGCGAATAGGAATACGATTAATTCGCTCTAGTGAATCAAGTTCGTCTTCAACTTCAAATAACAGATCGTTATTTGAACTACGTAGCTGACCAGCTGCTACCTTGGCATCGCTTGAGAGAATTTGCTTTGATAATTCTGGCGCTGTCAGACCAAGGGAAGCTAAATCCGAGGGGCTGATCTCAACGATGATTTCTTCCTTGGGATCACCAAACATTTCAACTTTTGTTGTGCCTGGAATATAGCGTAGTTGGTCTTTAAGTTCCTCGCTCAAACGACGTAGAATTGTATAGTCTATCGATTGCTGGAGATTCCAGGTGAGGGCAACAATCAAAGCATTGGCTTTAATTTCTAATTTTTCAAACCTGGGTCGTGAGGCTTCTGATGGCAGTTGGGGAATTGCATCTGTAATGCGATTGCGTACACGTGACCAAACTTCGTCAGCATCTTTACCCTTGACTGTGTCTTTCAGTTCGATGGAGATAATTGAGAAACCTGGGCGTGAGGTAGATTCAAGATGCTTGATCTCTTCAATATCAGATAATTCTTCCTCGATTTTATCGGTAACAAGTGTCTCGACACGCTCAACAGTTGCTCCAGGAAAAGCAGTCTTAATTAAAGCGTTGCGCTGAGTTAATACAGGATCTTCAAGGCGGGGCATAGTCAGAAATGCAGAGAGTCCCCACACAACAATCAAGCAAATTGTCAGAAGTAGTAGTTGGACATTGCGGTAAAACAGAGTTGACATAATTCTGATGCCCTTTTTTAACAGTTAGAGACGCGATTATACTCTTACCTTGAAGCCGCTCTTACGAGCGTCTACGCGTCTGTACAGTTATCAATTTGGGTAACAGTTCGCATTGTTGGCGGGTTTAAATCTCGCGTCATATGCCTGATAACTGTGGCTAGTACTGTTTGCTGAATGGAATATGTGTAACCTAAGTTCGGGTTGGATTGTTTGACGCACCAGTCAGCGATCGCTTTCTCTAAAATTTCTCTAAAATAAATTTTCAATCATTCCTCAACTTGATTGAGTTTTGATATTTAGACCAATCAATGAGGTGAGCAAACCACCTGTAACCAGAAGTGCAAAAATTCTGTCGAAAGCATCAAGTAATTCACTCGCCGATGGTCTACCTAAAAGTGCAATCACAAGGGCGATTCCTAAAACAGATCCGATTTGACGAATTGCCTGGTTAATTGCACTCCCAACTGCAAAGCGATTTGGTGGAATACTATGTACCGCCGCACTACTAAGTATTGACAGCAGTAACCCGACTCCAATTCCAATTAAAATTGCTGATGGTAGCCAAATCGTCAAGAAAGATGGTGTTACCTGTGCTTGGCTGTACAATAACAATGCACCTAATGCAAAGATGATGCCACCAGGCACAATCAAAATCCGATGACCTCGTGCATCAGCAATCCGACCAGCAAATGGCGTCACCAAAGCAACCATCAGTGGTCCAGGAGTAATCGCTAGTCCAGCAGCAAAGGTCGAGTATCCCCAAACTTGAGTCAAAAACAGTACAAGTCCGAAAAACATAGCGTTAAAAGCCATGCCGAAAACTAGGGTTGCTAAATTGGCAAATCGGTAATTTGGGTCATTAAAGAGTTTCAAATCGAGTGCTGGAGATTTGACACGAGCCGAACGACGCAAAAACAAAATTAGCAGTATAATTCCAGCAACTAAAGTAATGATTGTCCGGTGATCGCTCCAACCCCACTCGTCACTTTGAACTATTCCTAAAGCTGCAAAAGCAACTCCAGCAATTGACAGTAGCACACCGATAATGTCTGGTACATCCTTGGTATCGGGATCGCGTGACTCCAACAGCAAGCGATTTCCCAGGATCATAGCCGTAGCACCGATGGGCAGATTTAAAAAGAATGCCCAACGCCAACCCCAAGTTTGCACGATTATCCCTCCCAAGGAGGGGCCTATTGCTGCTGCTAAACCACCGACTGCTCCCCACAAGGTAACTGCTGTTGCTCTCTTGTTCTTAGGAAATGCAGTAAGAATTAGCGCTAGTGAAGCAGGAGTGAGCATTGCACCACCAACAGCTTGAAAACCACGAGCCGCAATCAATAGCTCAGGGTTAGATGCCATACCACACAATACAGAAGCGACAGTAAACGTTGCTACACCCGAAAGAAATACTTTTCGCCGACCAATTCGATCTGCTAAACGTCCAGCTGGTACTAAAAGGGCAGCATATAGGACTGTGTATGCGTTGAGAACCCATGAAAGCTGTGCTGCGGAAACCCCAGAAAATGTACTCTGGATACTGGGGAAAGCGACAAATAGCACCGTTGCATCAAGGGAAGCCGCAAAAACGGCTAAGTTAGTTAGAGCTAGGATTTTCCATGCTCTCGAAAGAGTATTTGCTTTATCATTTTGAGCAAGCATTGTGGATTTTGGATTGGGGATTGGTGATCGGAGATTGGGGAAGGTAGGGGTCCCCTCTGGGGATAAGGGGTAATGGGGATTGGGAAGAGGCATGTTAAGTAGTTCTCCCTTGTCCTCCTTGTCTTCCTTGTCCTAAGAGTCTGCAATATGTACTAGTTGACCAGGTACAATTCGTTGTATTCCATCAATAATCACATTCTCAGCAGGCTGAATTGCTCCCCGGATTAGGACGCGATCGCCCTCGGTATGCACAACTTCCACGTCTCGACGTTCGACTCGATAAGGTTTTGTTGCATTCGCATTCACTAAGGATAAATTCTTTGGGGAATTTCCTGTCTCAGTTAAGGTATAACAAGACCACAAGCCACGTTTTCCTTGTACAAGTGCTGAGATTGGCAACCAGTATCCATTAGTTGAGATGGTTTGAGCAATTTTTAATCGCCCGATTTGTCCAGGTGCTACTGATTGCTTTGCCGACTGCTCTAATGTCAGAATGACGGTGCGAGTCCGGGTGGCTGGATCAATTTCTGGCAGAATAGATAATACCTTTGCCCCATATGTTGTTTCCCCAATTTGAACACTTTGCTTATTACCTACTTTGAGTTGGGAAAGTAATGATACAGGAATACCAATTTCTAATTCTGGTTTCACATCTTCCATCAGACGCAGCACTGGTTGACCTGCATTGACAACAGTTCCTTCGTCTAACCGTCGAGCTGCAATTACCCCAGCAAAAGGAGCTTTAATAGTACTTTTGGCTATGGTAATTTCGATGTCAGCAATGCTGGCTTCTAGTTGTTTGACTGCTGCTTTTTGAGCTGCTATTTGTTCTTTACGTGTTCCTGCCAATAACTCATTGAGATTACTTTTTGCTGCTGATAGACGTTCAAACAAGGCATTAGAATTAAAGGCTACTTCATCATATTGCTCTTTGGAGATTGCTCCTGTTTCGTACAGATACTTGCGTCGGGTACGTTTTAGATGTTCCAGTTTTAATTGTTCTTCTATTTCTTTGACTTGAGCATGAGCAGTTGCTATATCTTCGTTGCGAGGCCCAGTTTGTAATTCTTCCAATACAGCAACAGATCGGTCTTTTTGAGCAATTAACTCTTGACGTTTAGCTTCTAAGTTAGTGGTATCCAGCTTGGCTAAAGCAGTTCCAGTAGTAACCCGATTCCCCCGATCAACACCAAACCAAACTAGTTTCCCACCTCGCTCAAAGCCTAGTTCACTGGCTCGAACCGCCTCTACTTCTCCTGTGTAGGTTCGTGAGACTTGATAAGACTTTACTGGCTTGACTTTTGTAGTTTTGACACTCAGAAGACTGATATCTGCACTGCTTTTTACATTTTGGTTCTGCATTGAGAAGCGTGTGATGCCAAGAGTCAAGCCAGATAGCAAGAGGATACTGCCTATCAGGGTTAGTCTTCTGGTTGTTGACTTGAAGTGAGGTATTACCTGTTTAAACGCAAGCTCATCTGATGACTTTGTTTTCATGGCTCTTATCCTTCAAAAGCGATCGCAACATTGCATCGATTTACTACTTGCTTGCATTTGGAATGGGGCATATCTAGACCTCATTTACAAAGAATTACGTTGATTATGTTGCTGAAAACTTGCACTCATAAATTTTTTGACCTCTTTGAAGATTTTCTAAGTTTCAAAACAGCCAGACCAGTCGGTCTTTAAGAGATTAAAAAAATTTATATGTGTTCAATTTCGTTTTCTAGAGAAACAAGGCTTGTCAAGTACTGATTCAAATGCTCAATCGTTCTTTGCATATGAATACGCTTTCTGTAGAGTTGGCTCATCATCAACGCTCCTTCAAGGTTAGCAATAACAATGGTTGCAACTACATCTGGCTCGACTGTCTGAGAAATTTCACCTTCAGCAATTCCCTTTTCAATAATTTGACAAATAAGTTGTCGCCAACTGTTCATCGCCTCTTGTGTCTTTGCTCGTAAAACCGAATTTGTGTCGTCACTTTCAATTGCTGTATTCAAAATCGGACATCCACCCGGAATAAGTGGCTCACCAAGCACAAAACTTAGGTAGACAGAAGTGATGGCTTGTAGGCGTTCAATGGCGCAGGTTTTTCCTTTAACAGCATCAATAAAACGTTGATTGACAAGGTTAAAGGCAAGGTCTAAAGCGTGTAGTGCTAACTCTTCTTTACTTTGGAAATGGTTATAAATTCCTCCTTTTTGCAATCCTGTAGCCTGCATAATATCCGACATCGAAACACCACTATAACCCTTCTGGTTAAACAGTTCTGCTGCCTTTATGAGAATTTTTTCTCTGGTAATTTTTGCTTTGGACATTTGGCATCGTTACTTACAGACCGTTTGGTCTTTATCGATATTGCAATGTTATCAAAAGAAGTCTTGGATGACAAGAGGTAAAGCAATATATTTTTAGACGACTAATTTAGAAGACAGTCAGGACAAGGGGGACAAAGCGGACAAATGACTCTTGTCTATGGACTCTTTCAAGCTTTTCCCATAAGGGACTAGTTTGAAAATGGGTGTGGGGGTATAGGGGTGTAGGAGAAGTCCTATTTTCATGCAAGGCTTGTGAAATTTTTTCGTTGGGACTGCCTTCTGCCTTTCTTCTTTTACGAGATAGAAAATTCTAAAATAATAGTTAAATAATCAACAGATTTTCAAAAACTGCATTATTTATGATTGGCTGTTTTACTCTGCCAATGGTTATGCTTTTGATAAGGAGGTTTTTAATTATATTAACTTATTTACAAAATATGCACTGTATTAATGTGTTGTTAATGTTTATCTATTGATTTATCAATGTTTATTTCCTTTATGAATTGATTGCAAGCTACTTTTTTGAACAAACCGAGATATAAACATTGATTATTTATATATTTGCTTGAGTTGGTGGAATATCAGCAATTTTCGCTCATCAAAATAGCTTGATAGTCTACATCTCACAGGGAAATATAAAATTTAAACACGTAAGATTGAGATAATAATAGCAATTTCATGCAAACTGGCAAATGTGGAAAATTTGAGTAAACACTTTTTTAAGAAGAGGATAACTAGTACATCAATCATTACGGATATTAACTGACACAATTTCTTTAAAGTTCTGCTCTATAAGGCGTAGCTAGTTTAGATTTTACTCTAGGAAAGTTACAAATTTTACTTTTATATACTGTTTCGTTAGTATTTCAATACCTCTATGTTGGTATTGAGACCAAGGAACACCAAAATTTCACCTCCGGATATCAGAGCACCAGCAACAAATTTTAAGTATCAGCAGGAATGAACTATATTTCTTGGCTTTAGCAAAGAAAATGTGAGATTACTGTGATACCAAATCGCTGTAAATTTGCATTTACATAATAGACATCTCCATAAATTATGTTTTCATCTAGATAGGACAAGGGTTTCAGATTCTTTTTCGGAGATATCTAATTAGTCACAAGCAAAATTGAATTCTCAAGATTGCAGTCCATATTCCTGACAAAATAATCTAAGTGCAGCTTTATGGAAACTTGGTATTACTATTATTCGCACAATCTCTATTTCATCTTGCCCAATTTCAGCACTTCAACTGTCCAATTTTTGATTAATTTCCTGCTGCCTTTTTCGGGAGAAAATAACACAATACGTGTCAAAATGGACGTGTTGTAAATAATTTTTCCGATAATTACTTCCTTGATTTACTGACTTGTCAACAATGATGCAGATATGATCACAGTTGGGCAAGTTCAGATCTACTTGGCGCTTAATTTAGCTCCTCAAATTTGCCTATAAATAAGGGTTTTTGGGAATGTTTTCAAATTGAGGCAGCATCAGAGTTTGGTATTGAAATGATAGTAAATCAAGGGTTTGAATTACTTGTGTAAGAGTATTTTACAACTCTTTTCATTTTGCGCTGAGTCTATTATATCTCCTTTCTAGGTTAAGGTAATTTTCATTTTGGCAGGTTAAGTAATATTTTCCAAGTGAAGTTAAAGCAATTACTGATATGCACAGCACAGCATCTCACCCGAATGAAATTGCAGTCGTTGGCATGGGTTGTTGGTATCCTGGTGCCAATAATTTACAACAACTGTGGGAAAATATAGTGGCGAGGCGACAACAATTTAGGCGATCGCCAAATCAAAGATTACCTATTTCTGACTATTACGATCCAGATCCCGATGCGCCAGACAAGACATATGGCAGCCGTATGGCTGTGATTGATGGTTTTGAGTTTGACTGGGTCAAATGGCGCATTCCTAAAAGTGTAGTAGATTCTGCGGACATTGCTCAATGGCTAGCCTTGGAAGTTGCCATCCAAGCTGCGGAAGATGCTGGGTATAACCGTACAAACATTCCCACCGAACGCACAGGCGTATTGCTGGGCAACACACTGACAGGAGAATTTTCACGCTCCACCAGCATGAGAATGCGCTGGCCCTATGTCCGGCGTGCCTTGATTGCTACAGCCCAAGCACAGGAACTTCCACCATCAGCGATCAATTCCCTGGTGGAGACAATGGAAGCTTACTACAAATCTGTTTTCTCACCAATTACAGAAGACACCCTCGCAGGTAATCTCTCCAACACGATCGCAGGCAGAGTTTGCAACTTTTTTAATTTTCATGGTGGCGGTTACACAGTCGATGGAGCCTGTTCTTCTTCCCTCATTGCTGTAGCTAACGCTGCTACCGCTTTAATGAATCGTGACTTAGACCTCGCTTTTGCAGGCGGCGTAGATATCAGTCTCGACACATTTGAATTGATAGGGTTTGCCAAAACAGGCGCTCTGACTGGTACAGACATGAAAGTTTATGATCGCCGAGCCAGTGGCTTCATCCCTGGTGAAGGATGCGGTTTTGTAGTTCTCAAGCGCTTAGAAGATGCTCGCGCTGATGGCAACTATATATATGCAGTCTTAAAAGGCTGGGGAATTTCATCTGATGGTAAAGGCGGGATCACGGCTCCCAATCGTGAAGGACAAGCTGCGGCATTGCGTCGTGCTTATGATCGAGCTGGTTACAGTCCCCATACACTCAATTTTGTCGAAGGACATGGAACTGGAACAGTCGTAGGCGATCGCACAGAACTAGAAGGTATAGCCTTAGCCATGAGTTCTGATGGTGAACCCAATCCCCGCTCCTGTGGGATCACCTCCTTTAAATCCCTAGTTGGTCATACGAAAGCCGCAGCAGGTATTGGAGCTTTCATTAAATCAGTCATGGCTGTCAACCGCCGGGTGATTCCACCAGTAGCTGATTGCCAAGAACCCAACGTGGTATTTGAGACTTCCGCCCGTTCTCTTTACCCGATTTTGCAAGGAGAAGTTCGTCCTCAAACAGATATTCTGCGTGCTGGCGTCTCTGCTATGGGATTTGGCGGCATTAATTGCCATGTCACCCTTGAATCGGGCGATCCTCCAACAGAGAAACTGCAAACCTCCATTGAAGAACGATCTCTGCTAGTTTCCAATCAAGATACAGAGATTTTTGTCTTGAGTGCTGAATCAATTCCGGCTTTAATCGAACAAACGCGGACTTTGATCAATACCGCAGAAGGTTTGAGTTTAGCAGAACTAGTTGACCTGGCTGCACACCTGAGCCGCAATCTCCAGCCCCAACAGCCGATTCGGGCAGCTTTAATCGCAGGTAAGCCTGAGGAGTTAGTTAACCATCTGACTCTGTTAGAAAAATTGTTGCATGAAACACCCCCTAAAAAAGGAGAGTTAGTTACTAGCCCACAAAAAGAAGTGTGGGTAGGCAATAGTGTCCAACAAAACCAAATCGGTTTTCTCTTTCCTGGACAGGGTTCGCAGAAATTGAATATGGGTCGTTGGCTGGTAGAGCGTTATCCTTGGGCTAGAGAACTGGTAGAGCAAGCAGATATCTGGTTACGCGAGGCTGGTTTTGGTGGGGTGCGAGAGTCCATGTATCTGCCCCTAGACCGTGCTGTCAACCAAGAGCAAGTTGAAGAGTGGGCGAAAGCACTAGCACAAACAGCAGTTGCTCAACCTGCAATCTCTCTGACTTCATTGCTTTGGTTGCACTATCTTAAGCGTCTTGGGATCCAGCCCGTTGCTGTAGGTGGTCATAGCCTTGGCGAACTAACTGCTTTCCACGCCGCCGGAGCCTTTGACGAGAAATCACTTTTACGTCTAGCCGCAATTCGCGGACAGGCTATGTCTGCGACTGTGGAAGGCGAAAACCAAGGTGCAATGGCAAGTCTAGCTTGCTCTCAAGAAGTAGCAGAGAATATTCTCAAGCAAGTCAGTGGTTATGTGATTTTGGCTAACATCAATAGTCCAAAACAGATGGTCATCTCTGGTGAATCAGCTAGTGTGGAACAGGCGATTGCCCTAGCTCAAGCAACAGGAATTCGCACTCATCTACTACCAGTTTCCAACGCTTTCCATTCGCAATTAGTTGCAACCGCAGCTGAACATCTGAGAAAGCAAGAACTAATTCCAGAGCAGTTAGAACAAATCAACGTATCTTTATTATCAAGTGTAGACGGTCAGCAGCAAAACCAGGGGCTATCGTTACGCGAACACTTTGCCAATCAAATTCTGGCGCAGGTAGATTTTGTCTCACTAGTAAAAACACTGAATCAAACTTGTGATTTGTTTGTAGAAGTAGGACCTGGCAAAGTCCTTTCCGGTTTAGTCGGTGATATTAATCATACCAAGCAAGTATCTTGTTTTCCGCTTGAATCTAAACCCGGACTACACAAAGATTTGCATGTCATGCTGGCTGCGATATTTGTGCGTGGCAATGAAATAAAATGGGAAACTCTCTACGAAAATCGTCTTGTGCGTCCCTTTGTACCAGTATCAGCACGAGTATTCATTGAAAATCCCGTAGAGCGTCCATTCCAGATATCTGCCGACCAAATATCAAAAATCTCTCCTGCTTCTCTGGAGACATTACCCAGCCCAGAAAACCAAGTTCCTTGGGAAATCCTGTCTAATTACATTTCCCAACGAGGCAGGTTTTTAACAGAGGTAATCCGAGCAGACTTGCAAACTTTGTCCCATATTCCTAGCCAAACCAACGGTAATGGTTTTACTGCCGCTAATGGTTCTAGTAAAAATGGCTCCTCGAAGAATGGTTTCTCTAGTCCAAATAATGGTTCTTCACGAACTCCTAGTTTGGCAAAAGTTTCGTTAGAGACGCAAATTGAAATCCCTGAAATTGCTCAAACACATATCAATGGCAATCAAACTAGTAGTGTAGAAAACTTTCTTGTAGACTTTATTGTCAAACAAACAGGTTTCCCACCACAAAGCGTCACACCAAACATTAGACTCCTCGATGATCTCAACCTTGATTCTATTAAAGCAGGGGAATTAATTGCTGCTGCCACCCAACAATTTGGTGTTGCGGGTAAGATTGATCCTGCGTCTATGGCTAATGCCACAATTCAAGAGATTGCTGAGGCAATTCGGCTAGTTATCCCAGAAAGCAATTCTCAGCCAGAAATAGCTGAAATACTTCCAACCCATAGCCTTGCTACTAATGGCAATCAAACTAGTAGTGTAGAAAACTTTCTGGTGGACTTTATTGTTAAACAAACAGGTTTTCCGCCACAAAGCGTCACGCCCAACATTAGACTCCTCGATGATCTCAACCTTGATTCTATTAAAGCAGGAGAATTAATTGCTGCTACCACCCAACAATTTGGTGTTGCGGGTAAGGTTGATCCTGCGTCTATGGCTAATGCCACAATTCAAGAGATTGCTGAGGCGATTCGGCTAGTTATGCCACAAAGCAGTAATGGAACAAATGGAGTGAAAAGTTCCACAAATGGCTCTCAGCTACACGCTCGCAGGCAGACTGAATTATCAACGCAAACACCAGAGCGCGATCGCAAACCACGAGTACGTGACTACATAGTTAGAACCATTGCAGAGGCATCTACACCAGTTGCTTTTGGGAAGCATCCTGATGAAAACTGGCAAACTGCTAACGTCGTTATTCTCTGTGAAACCACTGAAACTGCTATAGCCGAAGCGTTGTGTAAGAAACTACGTAACCAAGGCGCTCAAGCCCAAATCTTATCCTTTGCGACAGCACAGACTCAAGCAGTCATTGATAAAAGTGAGTTTACTCATTTTATTGCTGTACTTCCGCAAAAACCGAGTAGTGGGTTATCACCAGACACTCTTTTACTCAACATGATTGAGCGGTTACGCAGCATAGCCACCCCGCCGCTAGCCTCTCAAGCATCCCGCACCCATACAACAGTGGCGTATATTCAATTTGGTGGTGGACATTTCGGTACACAGCCACCACTTGCAGATATCGAGCAATGCTGTGCGATCGGTTTTGCATCCAGTCTGCATTTAGAACGCCCTGATCTCAAAGTACGAGTCATTGATTTTTCTACCAAACTTAGTCCCAGCAAGATCGCGAAATGTGTAACAAAAGAGCTTGCTACCTCTCATTTTTACTTAGCTGCGGGTTATGATGCAACCTTGAAGCGTTATGTTCCGCGTCCTCAAGTGCAAGAACCAGCCGAGTATGAAGAACGAAATATTACCTGGTCTTCTAAAGATGTGATTCTTGTTACTGGTGGTGCTAAGGGTATTACTGCGGAATGTGCCTTAGCTTTGGCGAAGAAAACAGGGGTACGCATGGCTCTAGTTGGTCGTTCGCCACTCCCAGACAAACATACTGTTGGTTCTGGGAATGCAGAGGTGATGCGGACTCTCGAACGCTTTAGTGCTGAAGGATTAACCTGTCTTTGCTACAGTTGCGATGTTGCTGATCCCGAATCTTTGAGGGCTGTCCTGCGACACATTCGCCAGGATCTTGGCGAGATTACTGGAATCATTCACGGAGCCGCCCTCAATTGGCCGAGACTGATTGAGCAAGTCTCAACAGAAGCAGCATTTGATGAAATTAAGCCCAAGCTTAAAGGCATACTCAATTTATGTCAGGAATTTGCCGAAACGCCTTTGAAGCTCTTTGCTGGTTTCTCATCCGTGATTGGTATTACGGGAATGCAGCGTAATGCTTGGTACGGTTTCTCCAATGAAGCTTTAGATTTGATTTTGCGCCGTTTCCAAGCTCAACACCCAGAAACTGCGGTTGTTTCAATGGCATTTAGTGTCTGGGAAGAAGTTGGTATGGGGGCGCGGATGGGTAGTGTTCGCAGCCTGAATAAAATGGGAATTAAGGCGATCCCCAAAGATGCAGGTGTAGATCGGTTCTTGCATCTAATCGAGAACGAAGCTGCTGATATGCGAGTAGTGGTTGCTGCTCCTATGCAAGCTCTTTCTGCCTTTGAAACCAGTGGCTTTGATACTTGGTTCCCAGAAAGGTGTTTACCACCCCAAGAGTCAAAATTCTTAGAACGGGTGCTGCTGTGTGAACCTGGTGTGGAAATGGTTGCACGGGCGCACTTGAGCTTAGAGCGAGATTCTTACCTTCTCGATCATCTCTATAAAGGTTCATACCTGTTTCCCACGGTTTTCGGCTTAGAGGCTATGGCTCAAGCAGTTGCCTATGTTACGGATAAGAATACTCTACCAACTCTAGAAATTGCAGATATTCGCTTAGAGCGCCCAATTGTCGTTGATCCAGAAAAAGGGCTGGATATCGAAATTCATGCAGAGGTACTTGAGCGAGAGTCTAAAAATGCTCCCCAGGAGGTGTGTGTAACTATTAAGACTGAAAAAACAGGATTCAATATTAGCCACTTTTCTGCCACTTTTGTTCTCGGTACGCAGAAGACTCCTGCTATAGAGTCGGTCGAACTTCCATCTACAGCGTTAGATATTCGACCTCAAGAGGATCTCTATAGTTGGTTGCTGTTCCAGGGGCCGCGTTTCCAACGCTTGCAGGAAATTTACACACTAGATGCTGAAAAATGTGTCTTTCGCACTCAGAGAAACTTTAGTTTCTCCTCTGTTCAAGCAGATCATGCAGATCGCTCAGAAGGGCCATTCCTACTCGGAGATCCTTATTACAGAGACTCATTACTCCAAGCTGGACAACTGTTGATCCCACAGGATAATTGTCTACCTGTACTGATTGAACGGATCGAAATCTACCAGCCAGAAAGTGAGTTGAATGATTCCTGTATCTGTATCACCGTACCCCAGGGTCAGTCAGGGAAGCAATTCCGTAATAGTGTACTTGTCGTGACTGAAGATGGGCGTGTTGTGGAAAAACTGAGTGGATACGAAGCACGGTTACTAGAACACCGTAAAGATAATCCTACGGTGGAGGAACTGGCTGATCCCCAACGCAGAGATGAAGCGATACTGCACCAAAAAATCAGCGATCGCGCCCATTCTTTTGGAGTTAGCGCCCCTGAGATTTCCCTTGCTTATCTGCCTGAAATCAGTACTCTCTCACCAGGCGAACGTCACACTCAGGAGTTGCCTTTATTCTATCAGGCTCTCGGTAAACTACTAAACTCAGATGTTTCTCAAACACAAATTAACTGGAGTGCATCTGGAAAACCAATGGTTGATGGAGTCGGAATGGAGGGAGTAGAAGTTTCTCTTTCTCACGATCAGCGGGTCTGTCTGTGTGTAGCCGGACAAGGATCTCAAGGTTGCGACATTGAGCCTGTAAGTCATCGTAGCCAGCAGGATTGGAATGCATTACTCAGTGAGGCGCGACAACCGTTAATGCAACAACTGCTGCTGCGTTCTGATGACTCAGGGGATTTGGCTGGAATGCGAATTTGGACGGCTGTAGAAGCCCTGCGTAAAGCAACTGGAGCCAAGGACATCAGCTTAAGAATTGCCCATATTGAAGGAGACAGCGTACTGTTCCGTGATATGTCTGCTGGTAGTCAACTTAAAGTTCTGACTTTCCCTATGCAGTTGACACGAGGTTCACAAAGGATGATTGCATTAGTTGTCCAGGATGCTAAACCACTATCAACAAATGGCATTTTTACAGAGAAAGGAGGTAATGAATTAACTTTTCTGAGGACATGAGTCTAAGTACAGATTTGTGTAAAAAGTAGTGAAATGAGACGCAAAGGAACGCAGAGTTTTAGTGTAGAAGTTTCGCTATGAATTTACGCAATGTTGTGCTAAGTTCACTTGATTTAGCTAAAGGTTATGGCTGTTGACCAGAAGTTGTTTGATGAACCCCAAATTTTAACTACACAAAAGCCAATGTTGATGAACAATACTCAATCCCAAGTTTACGATGTTGTGATTATGGGTGCTGGCATGGCAGGAATTTGCCAAGCTCGCCATCTGCTACTCAATATTCCTAACATCAAGATTGCCTTAGTCGATCCCCGCCCAGAAGAACGGGCGGATAAGGATATGAAAGTAGGTGAATCAACTGTCGAAATTTCCACCCTGATGATTTGTAAGGAGTTGGGGCTTTATGATTACATGATTGAAAATCACCCACCCAAGTTTGGCTTAAACTTTCATTGGCCTAAAGATCCAGCCAAAACAGAAAATACAGACGACTATTTTCATCTCTGGGCTACCCGTCAACCTCCTCTTGCTTCTGTTCTGATTAATCGCCCCAAATTTGAGCGCGATGTCCTGAAAATGAATAAGGAGATGGGCGTAGAATTTTACAACGGTCGAGTTGTTGATGTTGACCTCACCTCTGGCGATGAGTTGAATAGTATACAGGTTAAAGTAGGTGATCAGCAGCTGGAACTAAAGACCAAACATGTTATTGATGCAGCTGGTCGCAAATTTATCATCGGCCGCAAGACAGATAATTTAGTCTTTGGCCCAGAGAATCTTTACGGTGTGAATAATGGTTCAGCATGGATGCGAGTCAGAAACGTCGATCGCACTATTTTCCATAATGGTTATGACCCTGACAATGCTACATGCAGCCATTACTATGCAACTAATCACTGGATGGGACATGGACATTGGGTGTGGATGATCCCGACGGATACCGAAAGCATGGAATTGTCCATCGGCTTAGTCCACCATAATGACATTATCCCTGGCCAAAGCGTTAATACCAAAGATAAGTTCTCTGCTTTTCTAGAGGCTAATCACAATGTTGTCTACCAATTGCTCAAGAGTGGGGAGGAAGTAGATTTCCATTATCTGCCCAGGCTAGCACATAAGAGTAAGCAGATGTACTCCAGAGATAACTGGTATGTCATTGGTGATGCAGCAGCCATGTTTGATCCCTTTTACTCGATGGGAATGACAATGATGTCCTTTCAAATCGAGAACGTCACGGAAATCATCCGGGCAAAATTTGCAGGCGAGGCTGATGTAGAGAAGAAGCGCATTGTTTACAACAACTTTGCTGTCAACATGATTGCTCGCAATAATCACCTCGTCAGCCACCATGAAAAACAACTTGGTAACGCCAGCATCATGAGTTGGCGGATCTTCCTCGAAAATATGTGGTGGTTCGGGGTGCTGATCCCGATGTATATCGGCAAATGGCATTTAGATTTGCCATTCCTCCACAAGTTCGGCAAACAAGGACGTGGTGCAGTCGTCGCTGAAACCTTGGAAGAAGCATATAAGCTTTTTGACAAGCTGTTGGAAAAGAAGCAGAATCTGGGATTTATGTACACCCATCGTACGGATGAATTACCTTTTGGGTATTCAATTACTAAGGATGTTAGTAAGTACATAGGTCTGAGTAAATACGAGCCTAAACACTGCAATATCTATGCTGAGATGAGAAATACTTATTTCTTCGTTGCTTTATGGTATCTGAAGTTGCTGTGGAAAGGATTTGGTTTACCAGGTTTGTTAGCACCGAAAAATGTCAAACGAGTTTTAACCTTGCTGAAAATATCTGCTCAATCTTATGTAGATGAGTTGATTTTTGACTACCAAACCAGAAATATTCCCACTAACAGCACAGTTGCCAAGCAAAGAGAAGAGTTTAAGACTTATCAAACCCGAACTGAACTCCAGCCTTGGCAGAATTTGGCAACCGTAGATGCAAATGATATCAAGTTGCCAGAGCTAGTGGAAGTTGGCAGTTAAATTCAGCTTTCGATTTAGGGGTTGGGGATGCGGCTAAATACTTTACCTATTGAAATCACCACCCCGCTCACACACAAGTTTTTACCCAACTAAACCTTTTATCAGAGTCAAGAAAATGACAACTAACAACACTCAATCTCAAGTCTACGATGTTGTAATTATGGGTGCTGGCATTGGAGGAGTCTGTCAGGCTCGTCACTTACTACTCAATATTCCTAACATCAAGATTGCTTTAGTTGACCCCCGTCCGGAAGAACGTACTGATAGAGATATGAAGGTTGGTGAATCAACTGTTGAAATCTCCACCCTGATGATTTGTAAGGAGTTGGGACTTTATGATTACATGATTGAAAATCACCCACCCAAGTTTGGCTTAAACTTTCACTGGGCTAAAGAAGCTGGAAAAACGGAGAATACAGAAGACTACTATCATATCTGGACTGTAAAACAACCTCCACTAGCTTCCGTACTGATCAATCGCCCAAGATTTGAACGAGACTTGCTGAAAATGAACCAGCAGATGGGGGCTGAGTTTTATAATGGTCGAGTTGTAGATGTGGATCTCACCCCTGGCGATGAACTGAATACTGTCCATGTCAAACAGGGCGATCGCTATTTGGAATTAAAAACCAAACATGTGATTGATTCTGCTGGTCGTAAGTTCCTCATTGGTCGCAAAACAGACAATTTGATTACTGGCCCAGAAAACCTCTATGGTATTAATAATGGTTCAGTATGGATGCGATTCAGAAATGTGGATCGTAGCATTTTCCACAGTGGCTATGATCCCCACGTTTGTACATGCAGCCACTACTATGCTGCAAATCACTGGATGGGTCACGGACATTGGGTATGGATGTTACCAACTGACACTCAAAATATGGAATTGTCTATTGGATTACTCTACCACCACGACATTATCTCCCCTCACAGCGTTAATACCAAAGAAAAATTCTATGCTTTCCTAGAAGCGAATCACAACGTTGTTTACCGCTTACTCAAGAGTGGAGAAGAAGTTGACTTTCATCACTGGCCAAGAATAGCGCATAAGAGTAAGCAGATGTACTCCCAAGATAACTGGTACATCATTGGTGATGCAGCTGCTATCTTCGACCCCTTCTACTCTCAGGGGTTAACGATGATGTCCTTTCAAATTGAAAGCGTCACAGAAATTATTCGTGCCAAGTTAGCAGGTGAAGCTAACGCTAAAGAAAAATGCGCCTTGTACAACAAATTTGCTTTAAACATGATCGATCGCACCAATGTTTTGGTTAGCCGTCATGAAAAGCAAATTGGTGACGCTAGTATCATGACTTGGCGCATGTACCTAGAAAATATTTGGTGGTTCAAAATGCTAATTCCTATGTTTGTAGGTAAATGGCATTTAGATTTAGATTTCCTCAAAAATGTTGTCGCTAAACCAGGTCGTTTATATGTCGTACAAATCATGAATGCGGTGTATGAACATCTTGATGAATTGGTAGAACGCAAAGCCAATATCGGATTCTTGCATACTCATATCGCCGATCAATTGCCCTTTGGTTTCACCATGAGTAATGATTTCGATAACTTCTTGCACCTGACTAAGTATGAACCTCAGCGTGCTAACATCTATGTTTCTATTCAATGGTCTCACTTCTTTGTTGCTCTCTGGTATCTCAAATTCTTGTGGAAAGCTTATGGTTTGAAAGGAGTGTTATCACCACGTAATTTGAAACACGTCTTTGCTTTGTTCAAAGCATTTGTTGAAGCTGCTTGGGATCATTTAATTTTTCGGATTAAAACCAAAAATATCCCAGGGAACAGTATCATCGCTAATATCAGAAAAGAATTCAAAAATTACCGTTCTCCAGCCAAATTAGAACCTTGGCTAGAAGAAGTAACAGAAGCACCAAATGGTAATGTTACTACTCAATCTCGTGAATTGGTGAAAGCAGAGGTTTAACAGTTAACAGTTAGAGACGCGAGAAACATCGCGTTTCTAATCTCTGTGTTCTCTGCGTCTCTGCGGTTAAATACAATTATTTTAAAACCACAGAGGACACAGAGAACGCAAAGGAAAGAGATGACAGAGAAGTTTTGACTCTGATGAGATTAGTATCAAACATAATTATTTTGAGGTGAAAAATTTTATGCTTGCACAACCTCCAGTTAGAATTAGTAACATTCTGGAACAACAAAAACAGTTCTTTCGGACTGGTAAAACCAAAAATATTGATTTTCGGATTGCACAATTGCAAAAGTTAAAGCAAGCAATAACAGAAAATCAACCTGCTATTTTTAAAGCTTTAAAGGCTGATTTAAATAAATCGGGTTTTGATGCTTACTTTGAAACAGTGGGAATTCTCAAGGAAATTGATTACGCGCTTAAGCATATTAAGAATTGGATAAAACCGCAAAAAGTCGCTACTCCTTATCATCAGTTTCCTGCTTCTTCTCACATTTATGCTGAACCTTTCGGCGTGACTTTGATCCTTGGCCCTTGGAATTATCCTTTTAACTTGGTAATGACTCCTTTAATTGGAGCGATCGCAGCTGGTAATTGTGTAGTTTTAAAACCTTCCGAAATATCTGCTCAATCTTCTGGTGTGATTGCTGAAATTATTGGTAAAACATTTGAACCTTCCTTTATTCATGTTATTGAAGGTGGTGTAGAAGTCAGTAAAGAATTATTGTCAGAAAAGTTTGATCATATTTTTTTTACTGGTGGAACTGAAGTTGGTAAAATTGTTATGTCCGCTGCTGCCAAGCATTTAACTCCGGTAATTCTAGAGCTAGGTGGTAAAAGCCCTTGCATTGTTGATGAAAATACGCACCTTGAATATACTGCTAAAAGAATTGTCTGGGGCAAATTTATCAATGCTGGTCAAACTTGCACTGCTCCTGATTATCTTTTAGTGCATAAAAATATCAAAGAAAAATTGTTAAATCGAATTGATAAATATATCAGTGAATTCTATGGTAATATTCCATCCAAAAGTCCAAATTATTCCCGAATAATTAACCAAAAACATTTTTTTCGTCTTGCTAATCTGCTAAAATATGGAAAAATTGTAGTGGGAGGAGAGACTAATCTCAAAGACCTCTACATTGCTCCCACAGTCATCGAGCAAGTTTCTTGGGAAGACAATATTATGCAGGAAGAAATTTTTGGACCTATTCTTCCTGTGCTGGAGTACACGGATTTGGATGAAGCGATCGCGATCATTAATGAAAGACCAAAACCCTTAGCTCTTTACTTCTTTTCCAATAATAAACAACATCAAACTCAGATATTGCAGGCAACTACATCAGGTGGAGTTTGTATTAATGATACAGTCATGCATTTAACTATTCCTTCTTTACCTTTTGGAGGAGTTGGTGAAAGTGGAATGGGTCGTTATCATGGCAAAGCTGGCTTTGAAAACTTTTCTTATCAAAGAAGTGTACTGAACAAATCTTTTCTGTTCGATCAAAAATGGAGATATTATCCTGCTCCTAGAGGACAAAAAAAGCGCTAATTTAATTTATCAGTTATCAGTTCTATTCCTTGGATGGAAATCTTCAAAATATTTTATGTTTTTGCGAACTGTTTACTGATTTGAAACTGAGTTATGGCTTACGTAACTGAACATATTAACTTAAGTTCGTAGTAAGGAATTTAGTCCTCAGAATAAGGACTAAAGCCCTTATTACAAATAAAAAATAAGAATTTTATGTGACAGCTAAGTAAGTCCCATGAGTAATTTTCAACAAGTTTTCATTGTTATTTACTACAGAAAACAAAAATGGTTACAACAATAATCAGTCCTTATCTTGATGGTAATTTCGCCCCAGTACAGCAGGAAATTACTGCTGATGAACTCGTTGTAATTGGTGAATTACCTCCTGATTTATCCGGGATGTTTGTCCGCAATGGCCCAAATCCTAAGTTTGCTCCTATTGGTCGTCATCAGTGGTTTGATGGTGATGGGATGTTGCATGGGGTACAAATTAATCATGGTAAAGCTTCCTATCGCAATCGTTTCGTGCAAACTAGAGCTTTGAAAATGGAAATCGAAGCAGGGCGATCGCTATGGAAAGGGCCAACGGAACCACCTAACTTTGAACTTCCTCATAATAATCTGTTTGGGCCTTTCAAAAATACTGCCAATACTGCTGTAGTTTGGCATGGTGGAAAACTTTTAGCTCTGTGGGAAGGAGCTGAACCTTACGAAATTGCAGTACCCAACTTAGAGACAGTTGGGCCATATAACTATCAAGGTAAACTTGCATCTCGCTTTACAGCTCATCCCAAAGTTGATCCGGAAACTGGAGAGATGATGTTCTATGGCTATGCTGTGACTTCGCAACCATATCTGCAATATAATGTTGTGTCACGGGAGGGAGAACTAACAAAAACTGTAACTATTGATATACCAGCACCAGTGATGATGCATGACTTCGCCATCACTGAACACTATACTATTTTTATGTATCTGCCTCTGACTTTTAGCATGGAAAGAATCATGCGAGGAGAATCAGCATACTTGTTCGAGTCAGATGTTCCCAGTCGCTTTGGTATCCTTCCCCGTCATGGAGATAACAGTAATATTCAATGGTTTGAGGCTCCTTCTTGCTATATTTTCCATACTGTTAATGCTTATGAAACTGGAGAAGAAATTGTCCTTATCGCTTGTCGGATGAGTGGGACAACATCTCTTGACATCCCAACAAAGTTTAATGATGTCCAGGATGATAAGCCACGACTTTACCGTTGGCGATTTAATCTGCGTACAGGTGCGGTTCACGAAGAACCACTGGATGATCTAGCATCAGATTTTCCTAGTCTGAATCAGCAAAGATTGGGGCGACAAAGCCGATATGCTTATACAGCAAAAATGGCATCTGGGCAAAGGATAGCATTTAGCTTTGACGGATTGCTGAAATATGATTTTAAAACCGACTCCTCACAGGTATATGAGTTGGGATCAGGTCGTTTCGGTGGAGAAGCGGTTTTTGTCCCTCGCCCCAATGCCAATACAGAGGATGATGGTTGGTTAATGAGCTTTGTTTATGATTCAACACAACAAGCTTCTGAATTACTAGTATTAAATGCTCAAGATTTAACTACTGAAGCTATAGCTCGTGTTCTCATTCCCCAGCGAGTTCCCTATGGTTTTCATGGAATTTGGATTCCACAGGAGTTTTAAACACAATATGAACTTTTGCAACTTCTCCCCATGTCGGGAGAGGTTCACCACCAGAGGTTAAAGCATATTTACCAAGCTCAATAACTTCAATAATTCAAGTCTAATGGAAGACCACTTCCCACGATCATGATGCAATTAATTGACTTACTACAGCTAGATTTATTACAGCTAATCCGACAAAAGCTAGATGCGATCAAAATTAATAATTTTAAACTCGCACAATTCTTATGCACAGTTATCCCAGCGACCTGTCCGTTTGAAAGAGACATTCAAATATTTGGTTATCTGATTACTCGCATTCCACCTTTGTGTAAGCTCAATCCTTTGTACGACCAATTTGTTGGGTTGCGGTTTCGTGCGCTCTGTTACCTTGCTCAGAATCAACCTGCTGCCACAACTTGAAATATAGTCCAACACAAAAAGCAACAATTTCAATTAGGAGAACCAAAGTGACACAAGATATCATATCCGAAACTAGAAAACTACGTGGAGTTCCCCCCTTACCTCCTGAAGCAGCCCAACGCTTGGGAAAAATACATGGTACTTATAGTCAAGGCTACCAAATAGGAACTACTACCGAAGACTTGGAAGAAATTCTGCCTAAATTAAATGCAGTTTCAGCTGACTTGCTCGGATTTGCATTAGAGGGAGTAGGTACGGGTTTAGCACAACGAGATTTACTTGCACCTACTGATCACAATCGAGTAGAAACTTTTGTCAAAGGCCCTGGGGCTGCTTATGAGAACTTTGTATATGTGGGGTTAGGTTTGATGCTGGGCAGAAAAAAGTTGCCCATCGAACCGTACTTAAAATCACTTAACCTGATCAGAAGTTGGTTAGTACTTGATGGTTATGGCTTTCAACATGGTTTCACCCATTGGCAAGATTATCTCCAAGGTCAACCGATACCAAAACCACTGACTGGCTATGCTTGTCAAGTTTTTGACCAAGGTATGGGGCGTAGTATTTGGTTTATTGATGGTACTGATGTCACTCGGATTCCCCAAACGATCGCTAATTTCCCACCAGAAAGACAAGTGAATCTGTGGGGGGGACTTGGTTATGCTTGTGCTTATGCTGGTGGTGTCGATCAGTCTACTTTGGAAGCTTTAAAAATAGCAGCAGGATCTTATGATTTAGTTTTGGCTCAAGCAGCAGCTATAGCCGCCAAGTCACGTCAACTACTTGGGAATCCATCCATCTACACAGAATTAGCTTGTCAGGTTTTTTGCAGGATGGGAGCTGAGGCTGCTGCTGAGACTATAGACAAAATATTAGAAAGTTTCTCTGCTAACACCATGACACCAGAGCAAGAAAACTGGCAACCCTACCGCATACATCTTATACATCAGAGCAGAGTTGCTTTGTTGGCTTGAAGATTGGGGATTGGGGATCGGGGATCAGGAATTATAACTTAGCAGCTAATCCATAATCCACCTGTGTTTGCTGATTTTTATCTCGTGGTCGATGTTTCATCTCTTCATTGTCAGGGTCTGTTTTGAAGATAGGTAAAAGTGAAAAAAAGTTTAAACAGGAGAATCAAAATGACACAAACAGAACAGACAGTAGAAAAAACCCAAATGGATCAAATGGATCCTTGGCTTGCTTCATTATTGAAAGCAAGAGAAGTACGCGGAATTCAAGCCCTTGACCCAGCAACAAAGCAGCGATTTGTTAAAGTGCGACGAGCTGTGTTGGGAATCAACGAGTTAGTTGCTAGTGGTGAAAAACCAGAAGCAATTTTAGCCAAGTTGGAAACAATGGAGCCTGAGTTACTTGGATTTGCGCTAGAAGGAGTAGGGATGGCGCTTGCCAAGCAGGATATGCTTACACCTAGTGAATTAAACCGGGTAGAAACTTTTGTTGCCGGCACAAGTGTAACTTACCAAATTATGGTGTTTTTAGGGGTGGGTGCGCTGCTAGCAACCGATAAATTGCCACTTGAGCCATTCATCACATCTTATTTAGAACCATTTAATCCTTTACGGGTTTGGGCGATCGCTGATGGTTATGGTTTTCAATCTGGTATGCTGCACTGGCAAGACTATCTTTATGGTCAACCAAGACCTGAATACTTCTCTGGCTATACTAGTCGCATTTTTGACCAAGGATTAGGGCGTAGTATTTGGTTAATAGATGCTGGCAATGTCACTCATATTCAAGAAACAATTGCTACTTTTTCTTCTAGCAGACAGCCCGATTTGTGGTGTGGCATTGGCTATGTATGCAGTTCGATTGGTGGCGTGCAACGTGAGACTCTAGAAGCTTTAGGAACCGCAGCCGGAGCTTATCTTCCAGCCTTAGCACAAGGAGCAGCTTGTGCTGCTAAATTCCGTAGAATGCTAGGCACACCAGCAGCCCATGTGGAATTGGCTCATACAATTCTATCTGAGCTAGTTGCTAATGCCGCAGATACTACAGACTTGATGCAAGAGAAACTACCGAATATTGGAGCAACACCAGTTCAGTCTTTGTGGCAAAACTACCGAGCTTATCTTATCTGTAACTAGTGTTGAGGTGTATGTAGTGAGCGCTAAAGCGCTCAATCAAGCACTAAAGTGCTTACTACAAAACTTGAATCAGCAATTATAAACTTTTAAGCTAACAAAAGGATAGCAATGAATACAATTGCACAACAACTTGAATATGATGAATATGATGTTGTGATTATGGGTGCAGGATATGCAGGAGTCTGTCAAGCTCGTCATTTACTGCTCAAAATCCCTGATATCCGACTTGCTATCATTGATCCCCGTTCCCAAGATCCATCTGAAGTAAACCACAGACCAGGTGAATCAACCTTGGAAGCGGCGTCTATGTTTCTCTTTAGCGAGTTGGGTCTTCATGATTATCTACTGGAAGAGCATACCCATAAAGCAGGCCTGAACTGGCATTGGCCAAAAGATGTAGACAAAACAGAATCATTGGATGACTATTACAACATCTGGGTTAACCGACAACTAACAATTCCATCTTTTCATTTGAATCGCTTGAAGTTTGATCTAGATGTGCTTGAGATGAACAAGCAGATGGGAGCGCACTTCTATAATGGTCGTGTTGTTGATGTAGAGCTAACTCCTGGAGATGAACATAATACTGTTAAGGTTAAGCTCCATGATGATTATATACAGTTAAAAGCAAAACACCTAATTGATGCAGCAGGTCGCAAGTTTATCATTGGGCGTAAAACTGATAACCTCTTATTGCATCCGAAAGAATTACCTATTAATATTAAACCAAGTTCGGGATGGGTGTTAGTCAAGAATGTAGACCGCACTATTTTTGACAACAGTGTGTATTCTACAGAGAGCTTGGAAAGTCGTTACTATGCTACCAATCATTGGATGGGCAAAGGTCACTGGTTATGGATGATTCCCGTTGACACCCAAACAAAAGAGTTATCAGTGGGACTACTTCATCATCCAGACGTAATTCCATGTGAATTGGTTAACAGCAAAGAAAAGTTTTATGCTTTTATCAAAGCTAACCATAGTGTAGTTTACAAACTCCTCCAGAGTGGTGAACACGTTGAGTTTAATTACTGGCCGAGGATTGCTCATACAAGTAAAAAGCTGTTTTCTCGTGACAATTGGTATGTCATAGGAGATGCAGCCAGCAACTTTGACGCGCTCTACAGTACTGGAACAACAATGTCTTGTATAGCGATTGAGTCTGTAACTGAGATTATTCGTGCCAAGCTGGGAAATGAAAAAGATGCTGAACAGAAACGCGAGGCTTACCATCACTTTAATCTTGCCCTTGCTCGCTTTATGAACGTTGCTGTTAGCAGTCAGGAAAAGCAAGTTGGTAACGCCAGTATCATGAGTTGGCGGCTTTATGGGAACTATATGGCATGGTTTAACACATTACTACCAATATATGTTGGTAAGTGGCACTTAGACTTACTGTTTTCTCGTCTGGCTCTAATATTTTTCAAAATTAATGGTAGTTTTTGGGTGGATACTTACAAACAGCTGAGTTATTTGGCTGAACGGGGGACAAACATTGGATTTATGGATCAGCTACGAGCCGATCAGTTAATCGGAAGTTATCATCCAGATAAATTTTTTGATAACTTTCTGGAGAATGCAAAATTAGAGCCTAGCAAACTTAATGTTTTTGCAGGACTCAGAGCCTACTGTTTCTATATAGTAATTTGGTTTACTATGTTGCAATGGAAAGGATTCGGCCCTATTGGCTTGCTTAGACCCCGCAACATTTTGCATATTGTGCGTCTGTTGTTGACAGGGGTAGTAATGGCGATCGCAGAAGTAACTCACAAACTTAAGCTGCTTGGTCAGCCCACAAATAGTACTGTTGCTAAAACACGTGAAGAGTTCAAGAGTTATCGCTATCAATCAAGGCTACAAAATTGGGTTGGTAGTAGTGAAGTTTAGAATCACTCAACTAATCTGCGTTGTTTGAAGTAATACCAGATTGGTATAGACAGGTATTGACATCAACTCAGGAGGGGATTGTTAGTTTCACACAATAGAAATTATCAAGAGTCTAAGATGAAAGTAATTGAACTCCAAAATGGATTTGGCATAGAGTCACTAAAACTCACTGAGCGTCTAATACCCAAAGTCAGTTCAGGACAGGTATTGATCAAAATGCAAGCTGCTTCACTGAACTACCGAGACTTAATCATCATAAACGGCGCTCTGGGACTGAAACACCCCTTTCCATTCATTCCCTTATCTGATGGTGTAGGAGAAGTAGTTGAAGTAGGGGAAGGTGTAACCCGCTTTAAAACAGGCGATCGCGTAGCCGGAATCTTCTTTCAAAACTGGCTATCCGGCGAACTAGGCGAGATGCACCCATCATCATCACTAGGTGGTGCATTATTATACGGTGGTGCTTTGACAGATACTTTATATGGTAGGGAACTACCCGACGCGCAGATCCAATCATTGCTTGGCAATGTGTTAGATGGCGTACTAGCAGAGTACATCGTATTACCTGAGTATGGAATTGTACATGTACCCGAACATCTCACCAGCGAAGAAGCTGCTACACTTCCCTGTGCGGCTGTCACTTCTTGGAACGCAGTTGTCACCTCTGGCGGTGTCAAAGCTGGTGACACAGTTCTGGTACAGGGAACAGGAGGTGCATCTCTGTTTGCTCTCCAATTTGCTCAACTCTCAGGTGCGCGTGTGATTGCAACCTCAAGCAGTGATGAGAAGATAGAAAAATTACATCAATTAGGTGTTTTAGATACAATTAACTATAAAAAAACACCAGATTGGGGCAACCGAGTACAAGAAATCACTGGAGGAGTTGGTGTTGACCTGGTTGTAGAAGTTGGTGGGCCTAGTACTATCAACGAGTCACTACGTGCTGTTCGCTACGGCGGTAAAATTAGCTTTTTTGGTTCTTTGACTGGCGGTGATGGTGTCGTCAACACAGGCGCAATATTTTTGAAAAGTTTGCAATTGCAAGGAATTTATGTCGGTTCACGGGAAATGTTTGAGGAAATGAACCGCGCGATCGCCTTGCATAAAATGCGACCGATAGTTGATCGCGTCTTTGCTTTTGAGGAAATAGGTGAAGCCTTGGCATATGAAGCAAGTGGCGCGCACTTCGGTAAAATTTGTATCCGTTTTGAATAGGAGGATTTGAAACACACTGCAAAAATGCTCGATTTTTTTCACTGCAAGTATGCAACTTGCTCAACTCAATTGAAAACACTCTAGTTGAACAATTTAGGAGAAATGTATGGAAGCCGTTGATGTAAAAATTACAGACGAGCGTGTGCAAACCCTTAATTACACAGTCACACGGGTAGTTGTGTCTTCAGACAAGCCATTTAATGAAGTAATCAATGCGATCGAGTCTATAGTTGGCGATGGTAAATATAGCGTATTTGAAGAACTTGTTGCAGCAAAAGCTCCCTTTGAAGAAGTCAAAGCTGTGCTGGAATCAATGTTAGGTCCAAGCGGTTTCATGAAAATGGCCATGTTTGATTTGGGTGCGCTTTTATCATTGATGGGTAAACCCAAGAATGTCAAACTTTATCTGCTAGGTAATCCCCTGATTGCAAACCAAATGATTGAACAAAATCCTGCGGTTGGTCTTTACGTACCACCAAGATTGCTTGTGTATGACGATTATGATGGCAAGACTTATATTGCTTATGACAAGCCATCATCAATGTTGTCTCAATTCGACAACGGATTTATCTTGAAAGTTTCTCAAATGCTTGATCAACGCTTCCAAGAAGCAGCTGTTGGTATTGCTTAAAATTTGGATTACTAAATCTTTGATTTGAAAGCTGTCAGACCACTCAAACCTCAATCTCTACTCCGATATTTGTAAGCGATCGCCATAGCCACAAGCTATCTAAATTAGGTTGAAGGAGATAGCGATCGCTTTTCTCAAATTAAAAAATATCTGTCAGACTGACTCACAATTTTTTTGCATTTCATCATTTCTGTGTGTTCTCTGCGTTGTGATGTGGCTTCTTGGTTAAAGAATGAACTTATCTCGATTAATCTTTTATTAAATGAGAGGATAAATCCCAATGTTTATAAACACCAAACACTTACTTTCTTCCAGGCAGATTCAATCAATTATTGCACCTACTTTTGGTATAGCAGCCCTGTTAATTGTATGGCATCTACTTAGCCTTAATCCTCAAACATCATTGCCTTCGCCATTTCAAGTGACAACTGATACTTGGGGTTTAATTATAGATCCATTTTTTAACAAAAGAGGCAATAACAAAGGATTTTTCTGGCTGATTCTTGCTAGTCTTGAACGAGTTACTTTTGGTTATTCCCTAGCTGCAATCGTAGGTATTTCTATTGGTTTTCTCATTAGCCTCAATAAATTTATCAAAGAAGCAATTGACCCAATTATTCAACTATTGCGTCCAGTTGCACCTCTAGCTTGGCTACCTCTTGCTCAAGCTATTTTTCTCAAGCCAGATCCTTCAGCTATCTTTGTAATTTTTATTACGGCGATTTGGCCTATTATTCTTAATACTGCCTTGGGTGTACAGCTTATTCCCAGAGATTACACCAATGTCTCCAAAATTTTAGGACTTACAGTTTTTGAGAATTTTTTCAAAATTCTATTACCTGCCACACTTCCCTATATTTTTACAGGATTAAGGATTGCACTTGGTCTATCTTGGCTAGCTGTGGTTGCAGCTGAGATGCTGCTGGCTTATGACGGAATAGGCTTTTTCATCATAGATGCTTACAACAACTCAAACATTAGTGAGATTATCTTGGCAATTATTTACTTAGGTGGAGTTGGTTTGCTTCTAGACAAAATAATGGCTTATCTATCGTTCAAATTAACTCCACAAGAGTAAGGTATAAGCTTTTTAATTTCTCTATTGGACAGATAAGCGCAACATTAACTCTATTGCAAAGAAGAACTTTCAAAATAGAAAATTAAGGAGAATAAACAATGTCTAGTTTTGTTGAAATTAGAGGGATAGAAAAGGAATTTAAACTATCCGACGGTAGCAAAAATCCTGTCCTCAAAAACATAAATTTGAATATCAGACCAGGAGAATTTGTTTCCTTGATTGGTCATTCAGGTTGTGGCAAATCTACCTTACTCAATATTGTGGCTGGATTGGATAAACCAACACAAGGCTATGTACAAGTTGATGGTCAACTTGTACGTAAACCCGGTTCGGATCGAATGATGGTGTTTCAAAACTATTCCCTCTTACCTTGGTTAACGACTTGGGATAATGTAGCCTTAGCTGTGAATAAAGTAATGCGCCACAAATCCAAGAAAGAACGCCATCAGTTAATTGCCCATACCTTGGAAATGGTGGGACTGAAAGATGCCATTCACAAGAAACCAACACAACTTTCTGGGGGGATGAAGCAACGAGTGGCGCTGGCGCGTGCCTTAGCGATTAAGCCAAAGCTGCTATTATTGGATGAGCCATTTGGAGCCTTGGATGCACTCACCCGTAGTAATCTGCAAGCTGAATTGATGTATATCTGCAATACAAATAATATCACTGCCATGATGGTTACTCATGATGTAGATGAGGCGCTATTGCTTTCTAATCACGTCGTGATGTTGAAAAATGGCCCTGGTGCTACTATCGAGCAAACTTTAAAAGTGCCATTTCCCTATCCTCGATACCGAACAGAGATTATGGATAGCACTAAATATCACGAACTCCGCCATGAACTTATGCAATTCCTGCATCAACAACAGCAAGTCAAGTATATAAAAAGCGAAATTGTCAAAATTTTACCCGACCCAGTTTAATTCCCCCTTCACACAGACTTCGATGGGTAAACTAATTTAAACGCTCATCCTTTCACTTTTCCTTCTCTACATTTTCTGCGGTTTGTTTTGTTTAATTCATCAAAGTCTCTTTGAGAAACAAACTATAGATGTATTGCAGTTATTTTAATCACTTTCAAGAGGTGAATTGATATGACGAAGTTTTCCAGACGCAAATTTTTAGTAACAACAAGTGCAGCCGCTATGCTGACTCAAGCCATAAGCCATCGTTCTACCTCTGGCTCCACTACCAGTCAGTTGAATTCAGGTATATATGCTGGCTACAGCGATACTATTGAAGTAACAAAAGCTACACTAGGCTTTATTCCTGTAACCAGTTGTTCTCCTTTAATCATTGCTAAAGCAAAAGGCTTTTTTGCTAAGTATGGTATGCCTCATGTCCAGGTTCTCAAGCAGCCTTCTTGGGCGGTGATGCGTGACAAACTGATGTTAGGTTCAGGTGACGGTGGCTTGGATGGCGCTCATCTGCTCTTTCCGATGGCATATCTGATTGCGACGGGAGAGATTAGCTATGGTCGTAAAATCCCCATGTATATCTTGGCTCGCCTAAATCTGAATGGGCAGGGAATTTCACTGGCCAATACCTATAAAAATTTAAACCTGGGTTTAGACGGCTTTGCCCTGAAATCAGTTTTGGCTCAGAAAGCTTTACATGGAGAAATTTCCCGCTTTGCTATTCCCTATCGACGGGTAACAGGGGATTTTTTCATGCGCTGGTGGCTAGCTTATGCTGGTATCGACCCAGAACGAGATGCATCCCTGACTGTAGTACCACCACCGCAAATGGTTGCTAATATGCGGGGTGGTACGATGGAAGGCTTTTGTGTGGTCGATCCCTGGCATCATCGTTTAATTAAGAAGAAGCTTGGATACTCAGCTGTAACCAGTGGCGAGTTGTGGAACAATCACCCTGAAAAAGCACTCGCGGTGCGTGGTGATTGGGTAGATAAGCATCCCAAAGCGGCTAAAGCACTTCTAGCAGCAGTCTTAGAAGCTCAAATGTGGTGTGACAAGGCAGAAAATAAGGAGGAGATGTTTGGGATTCTGTTACAGCGACAGTGGATGGGAATAACAAGTGATTTACTGCGCGATCGCTTGTTAGGTAAATTTGATTATGGGAACGGGCGTGTGGTAGAAAACAGTCCTCATGCAATTAAATTCTGGCGTAATAATGCTTCTTATCCTTACAAAAGTCATGACTTGTGGTTCTTGATTGAAGATATGCGCTGGGGGTATCGCTCACCAGAATTTGAAACTAAACCTTTAATCGAGGCTGTAAATCGAGAGGATTTGTGGCGAGAAGCAGCAAAATTCATCGGTCAGGAGAAAATGATTCCACCGAGTACATCACGAGGTGTGGAGAAATTTTTTAATGGCTTGGAATTTGATCCTGAAAATCCTCAAGCTTATTTAAAGGCTCCTATCATCAGAAAAGTTTGATGATTTACAACCCAACATTATTTAAAAGGGAACAAGAAACAAAAAACATCAAATCTACTGATTTTTTTTTCAAAAGTCAAATAGGAATCCAATATCTTTTATAGCTGCTAATTACTACTTTAAGGAAAATTACCAAATGAGCCATAGGAACTTTGTAGGAGGATATTTATCCAGTTTATTTGATCGCCAATTGATGCCAACTGCCTTTAAAGTAGCGCTATTTATAGGATCTCTCCTATTCACGATTAATCATGGCTGGGCATTGTTAACTAGTCAGATGACATCTGAACGTTGGATCTCTGGAAGTTTGACTTACATTGTTCCTTATATGGTCAGTATTCATGGTCAATACATTGGTAGAAAAGGACGTATTACAAAAAATAGGACGCAGCAATGAATATAAACAATTTACATGACAAAAATATTAAAAAATGGTGTCAAGAAAATGGTTGGACAAATTTGTTTACCCAAGGAGGACAATTATATGCTTTTCCTCCTGGTGCAGTGATTCCTTTACCCTTACCAATTGTTAATATTGAACCGACAAAAATATTCGAGAAAGAAAGACTCGAATATTGAAAATATTAATATTGGTATATTTACCAATATTAATTTTGTTTATGTTTAATTTATTTAGTAGAGTTCCATTCGGAATGTTAATAATAGGACTAATGATTATGAATATATCAATCATGTTTATTCGGATTTTATGGATATGGTTCAGTTTCCTTCAACTTTGGTTCAATAGCCACTAACGACAATGCTAATTGACGAATTATGGAGTTGGTTGTGCTTTTATAAAGAATAAAAATTTTATTCGGGGATTTTGTTGTCAAACAATTTACAATTTTATATTTGTAATCTTGGATTAATCAATCCAATATCTAAAATTGGCATGATCGAAAACAAAGGATTTGGAGGTTTTAATGTCACTGTTGGATTGGTTTGAAAATCGAAGGAAATCTGACTCTCTAATTTGGGAACGCCAAGAGCGTGATATTTCTGATGGTTTATGGAGTAAATGTAGTGCTTGTGAAATTTTAGTTTATACCAAAGAATCACGAGCTAATCATATGGTTTGTCAAGAGTGTGGACATCATGAGCAGGTATATAGTGATGAGCGCATTCTACAATTGATTGATGCCAAAACCTGGATACCCTTGGATGAGGAACTATACCCATCTGATCCACTACAGTTTCATGATCGTAAAGCCTACAGTGCTCGTCTGGTGGAAACCCAAAAAAAGACTGGTTTAGTGGATGCTGTGCAAACTGGTTTTGGTCAAATTGAAGGTTTACCAGTCGCTCTTGGTGTCATGGACTTCCGATTCATGGGTGGTAGCATGGGTTCCGTAGTTGGAGAAAAACTTACCCGTCTGATTGAAAGAGCAACCTCTAAGCAATACCCTGTAATTATTGTCTGCACCTCTGGTGGGGCGAGGATGCAAGAAGGAATGTTAAGCCTGATGCAGATGGCCAAAATTTCAGGTGCTTTGGAATATCATCGCGCAGCTGGTCTACTTTACATTCCCATTCTGACTCATCCAACTACAGGTGGTGTCACAGCCAGTTTTGCCATGTTGGGTGACATCATTATTGCAGAACCAAAGGCAACGATAGGCTTTGCTGGTCGTCGAGTCATTGAACAAACACTGCGGGAGAAGCTACCTAAAGATTTTCAGACTGCTGAGGATCTTTTACATCATGGTTTTGTTGATCTCATCATCCCTCGCACCGAACTTAAGAAGAATCTAGCGCAGTTGATTTCTTTACATCAGCCTTTTTCAATTACACATTCTATGGTGCAGTGGGAAGCAATGGCTTTAAGCTCCACATAATCCCAAGTAAAGCAGAACATACCATATATTAAATTAATGGCAAACTATGGTAACTACTGAACGGAAACCACTACTTTTAGACTTTGAAAAGCCTTTAGTTGAATTGGAGTCGCGAATCGACAAAATTCGTGAACTTGCAAAAGAAAATGGTGTAGATATTGGCGAGCAAATTAGCCAATTAGAAGCACAGGCTATGCAACTACGTCAAGGAATTTTCAGTAGTCTTTCACCGTCCCAAAAATTGCAAATGGCTCGACATCCGCGCCGTCCTAGTACTCTTGATTACATTAAAGCAATTAGTGATACATGGGTAGAACTACATGGCGATCGCGGTGGTTCGGATGATCCAGCTTTAGTTGGAGGTATAGCAAAGCTAGCTGGAAGACCTGTAGTCATGCTAGGACACCAAAAGGGTCGAGATACAAAAGATAATGTTGCTCGTAATTTTGGTATGGCTGCACCGGGGGGCTATCGTAAGGCCATGCGATTGATGGAACACGCTAATCGCTTCGGAATGCCAATTTTAACTTTTATTGATACGCCAGGTGCTTGGGCTGGTGTGCAAGCAGAACATCAAGGTCAAGGGGAAGCGATCGCATACAATTTGCGGGAAATGTTTAGATTAGATGTTCCGATTATCTGCACAGTGATTGGGGAGGGGGGTTCTGGTGGTGCATTGGGTATTGGTGTTGGCGATCGCTTATTGATGTTTGAACATGCAGTTTACACAGTTGCCACCCCTGAAGCTTGTGCTGCGATTCTTTGGAAAGATGTAAGCAAAGCACCCCAAGCCGCAGTTGCTCTGAAAATTACTGCACAAGACCTGAAAAGTTTAGGAATTCTCAACCAAATTTTGCCAGAGCCTCCTAGTGGCGCTCACTGTGATCCCATTGCAGCAGCGACAATTCTCAAGCAGGGATTGTTGCAAAATTTAGAGGAATTAACTCAAATGACTAGTCAACAGCGTCGCCAAATGCGTTATCAGAAATTCCGCCAAATTGGTGTTTGGAATATGTAAACATTGCGAGCGCAAAAAATGAAAAATAAGAGTGAACAAACAAACAACAATAGGATAGATCGTTGTTTTTCAACCAATAAGGTTGATGCTATTCTTGCTGGTGCAATGCAAGAGTTTTTAGCACAAGGCTATAGTGGCACAACGATGGATAAGGTGACAGCAGCAGCAGGTGTATCCAAAACAACAGTTTATAGCTACTTTCAAGATAAAGAAAGTTTATTCACTGCATTGATTGAACGACTGGTACAGACAAATTATCGAGCAGTGTTGAGTTCTCAAGTACCGAATTTTTTCCAAGGAGAACCTCGTATTGTTCTACAATACTTAGCAAAAAATATTGTAGAGCGTATGAATTATGAACAGCAATTGATAAATTTATTTAGATTAATTATTGGTGAATCTGGACGTTTCCCATTACTAGCACAAGTTTTTGTTGACAACGTAGATAAACCTGCTTTGGAAATTCTGACTCAATATTTTGTAAATCATCCAGAACTTCAAATACCTGATCCAGAGGCAACTGCACATATTTTCCTTGGTACTTTAGTATACTTTACTATTGTTCAAAATATGTTACATGTACAAAAAAAATTACCTATGAATTATGAGCGTTTAATTAACAGCTTGGTTGATTTAATAATTTTTAATAAAACTTCCAATACTATAGCAATTATGAATGAGTTATAAACAAATTTATTACCTCTTATCTCTTCCCTATTCTCCTCTTCAAAAATAAGCTTATGAATTCAATAAGCTTACTATAATTGTTTTTAATAATCATATAAACTTTACTTATGATTTATTGATATAGGAACATAAATTAATGAAATACCTTAGACCAATTAAGCCAAATAAATATACTCACAAAGATGATTTGTTAAATAAAACCTATGCTCAAATTCAGCAAGAAGCACTGCCAATTTCTACCTTTACCATGCATTCTGTTTCTCCGAAATTATTTGCAGGTAACTGGTCTTTATTTCGTGAGGTTTTTTTAGTAGATAATCAAGTCAGTCGCGAAGTTAAAGAAGCAATAAATCTTGCCGTCTCTAAACTGAACACTTGTCCTTATTGTGTTGATGCTCATAGTATCATGTTATCAGGTCTAAAACATGAGATAATTGCAATTGCAATTGTTAATAATGATCTCAATACCATTGCAGATCCTAAATTCATAAGCATCGTTGAATGGGCATTATCTTCTAATCAACCGAACCATCCACTTCAGTTAAATCCACCCTTTAACAATGTAGAAGCACCAGAAATTATTGGTGCAGCCTTGAATTTTCATTATACTAATCGGTTGGTAAATATTTTTCTTAATAAAGCATTTATTCCACTGCCATTTGGAAAGGGAATTGCTAACTGGGTAGTTCGTAAAGTCATGATCAAAACTGGACTAGTGGGTAGCTCAAGAAATGCTGGTAAATCTTTAGTATTACTACCAGAGGCCAACCTTCCTGATGATTTTAAATGGGCAGCATCAAACCCATTTATCGCCCAAGCTTTATCGAGGTATGCAGCTGTCGTAGAGGAAAGCATTTGCAAGTTTGTCTCGCCAGATGTTCGGAATTTTGTTGAGCAAAACATTAGTAAGTGGGATGGACAAAACAAAGGAATTAGTAGACAGTGGGTTGAGACTTTAACAAATGAATTAGATTTGCAATCGAAAGCGATCGCAAAACTAGCGCTACTGACAGCTTTTAGTTCGTTTCAGGTGGATAAAACAGTGATTGATGAGTTCAAGACTTATTTCTCATTAGATGAGGAATTACTAGCTGTTGTGGTGTGGGCAAGTTTCTACACTGCACGCGTGATCGCAAGCTGGACAAGTGTACATTAGAACCCACATTCCGCCCCCTTAACTGTCACAATCGGTTATTACGGAAGTAAATTTATGACTGGAGTTTAGACTAAAAGCGATATGAGAGAACGCAAACCAAATGGAATTAGAGGTTAAAAATATTCTCAAGTCAGCCTCAAAGCATCCGCGGCCTTGAACAATTATTGTGTAGTATGCTTGTTGAGAAAAAATACAATA